>JANODZ010000151.1:0-10408 GCA_031412935.1 Anaerolineales bacterium | reverse complement strand
GAGTCATCACGTTTATGTGACTCGCATATCTCGCAACGCTCACGGCCTGCTTCAGTAATATTGAAACATTCCTGGCAAAAGGCGGTGTTGGCTTTTAAGTTCGCAAGCGCCGTGGACAAATCTTGTGAGATGTCTTCGGGTACACGCAATAAATAAAAAGCCAGCCGTGAAGCGGACTTTGGCCCAATGCCTGGCAGGCGTTCGAGGGCGGTGATGAGGGATTGGATGGATTCGGGTAATAACATGTTGAAGGTTGAAGGTTAAAAGTTGAAGGTCAATAACTGAACCTGCAACTTTCAACCTGTAACGTGTAACCTAAAACGGCAACCCGCCCGAAAGCGGAGCAAGTCTTTTATTTGCAAGTTCGCGTGATTGGTCGAGCGCCATGTTGACAGCGGAGAGGACGAGGTCTTGCAGCATCTCGGCATCTGCGTCTTTCAACAGTTCAGGGTCGATGATGACTTCGCGGCATTTCTGATCGCCTGTCATGGTGACTTTGATGGCGCCGCCGCCTGCGGTTGATGTGACTGTTTCATCAGCAAGTTTGAGCTGTTCTTCTTCCATTTGCTTTTGCAGTTTTTGAAGTTGCTGCATCATGCCGGATTGCCCGCCGCCCATTGCAGGACCTTTGTTAAATCCTTTTGCCATAATTACCTCGTTATTCGTTATTTGGGAATCGAGATTCGTGAATTGGAATTAACACATTCACCGATTCACAATTCCCCTTAATTTACATATCCACAATTTCGCCGCCGTGTTGAATCGCCGTGGCAACCATGCCATCTTGTGAAACGTTTGTGGGAATTTTACCTTTGGCATTCGTCACAATACTTCGCACAGATACATCCTCATGAAAATGGTCTTTGATGAGTCGTTGAATAATTTCAATTTGGTCGGGCTTGTTCAACTTCTCCACCAGCACATCACTCGCCATGCCAAGCACCAACGTCTTCCCTTGCACATCGATCATCTTGACCGAATTCATCAACGCCGAAAGATTCGCTTGTGATTTTGGAAGTGTGGCAACGAGAGTCTTCCATGCTTTGACGATGTCACCTGAATTGATTGCCGGTTTCTCAATTTGATTTTCCGCTTCTTTCTTAACTTCAGTCTTGGTCGCTGAAACTTGAGGTTTTGATTCTGCTTTTGAAACAGGAACAGGCTTCGGCGTAGTTGGAAGCGGTGCTTCAGTTGGCGAGTCTAGTATTTCCGCCAAAGCAAGTTCCAGACTCAATGAAGGCTGCCAGCCACCTCTTAAATCTGTTGCGGCGCTATTAAAAATTTTCATCATTCGCAAAACAGCAGACGTGTTAAATGAATTGGCATGTGTTTGCATTTGCGTTTTGACATCGCGCGCGGCTTCAACTTGATCAATGTTGCCCATTTGAATCAGCATCAGGCCGCGCAAATATTCGACGACCTGACGGGCAAGCGAACGCGGATCGGCGCCAGAGTCGAGGGCGCGATGGATGGTTTCGAGACCGTGCGCAGGCTGATGATCGAGAATGGACCCGATGATATCGAGCACAATTTTACTTGTGGCAGTGCCGAGGACAGTTTGCGCGAGGGCCAGCGTAATCTTCGTGCCAGTAGACGCAAGCTGATCAAGCAGAGATTGCGCGTCGCGCATACCCCCCGCAGACTGACGCGCAATGAGTGTGAGCGCTTCGTCATCGGCGGAAAGATTTTCAGCCGCCACGATATATTTGAGGTTGGCCACGATCTCGTCCACGGGCACACGGCGGAACTCATGGCGCTGGCAGCGAGATAAAACAGTTGCGGGGATTTTATGAATCTCAGTGGTCGCTAAAACAAAGATGGCATGCGGCGGCGGCTCTTCGAGTGTTTTGAGAAGCGCGTTGAAAGCGCCGCCGGAGAGCATATGAACTTCATCCACAATATAGACTTTATATTTTCCTTGCGAGGGTGAAAAATTAATTTTTTCACGCAAATCACGGACATCATCCACACCGTTGTTCGATGCAGCATCAATCTCGATCATATCCATAAAACGATTTTCATTTACGGCTTTGCAATGATCGCAGACATTACAGGGTCTTTGAGCAGGGTCTTCGCTGAGACAGTTAACAGCCTTTGCCAGCAAACGCGCAACGGTTGTCTTACCCGTCCCACGCGGACCCGCGAAAAGATAGGCGTGACCGACACGGTCCGCTTTGATGGAGTTGGTCAGCGTCTGGACGACATGATCTTGTCCGATGACGGTGTCCCATCCTTTGGGGCGATATTTTCTATAAAGGGCTTGGGTCATGTTGGTTAGGTTGAAGGTTGAAGGTTAAATGTCGATATTAGATATTCGAGAGCGTAATACCGAGTATCCAATATCTACTATCGTTTATGGCACTCGATAAACTGCTCTCAAATTGCCTTGTGCATCAAACAAGCGCGCGCTCTCGCCAGAACTCCAGACCGCATCGCCTATGCCCCAGTATAAATCAATGACGGTATCTGTACCTGTCGCGGTATGGATTTGTACTGCGCCATTTGGATAAAGCGTGATGTTGGGGAACTTGAATATATTGCTGTCTTCATCTTTCAATTGCCAGCTTGTTATATCTAATTGGCCTTCGCCTTCATATTTTACAACCACGATCTCAGAACCCAAAGTCCCTGCGCCGACCACACTGCTGATCTTGACTGCGATATCCGTCTGCGGATTAAGAGTGGACGCTGGATGCGATTCGCCGTTTGCAGACGAAGACTGCTGAACCGAAGACTGATTCACAGCTCGATAATTTCGGTCATACCAAAACAAAATCGTTCCCGTTACGCAGGCTGAGACAAATATATTCAAGAGCAGGTAATAAACCAGTTTACGACGATCCATGAATGTTTGTATGATAGCACAAAACGTTTAAACGTTCGGACGTTTTAACGTTTCAAGGAAATGGCAACCCAATCCGCTTTCTGTCGTTGATCATTTTTCTTCAGACCTTTCGCCTGCGCGGCCTGAATGACATTCTCGGCCTGATGCGCGAGGATTCCGCTCAAGATGATCTCTCCAGCAGGATCGACCAAATCAGCAAGACCCGCATCAAACAGGCGGATGATAATGGGCGCAAGGATATTTGCAACCACCAGCGCAGCAGACTTAAACTGGAAGCTGCCACTCAAAACCTCGGTCACAGATCCCTGCCCCAAAATTAGTTCCTCCCCCACTCCGTTCGTATCCGCGTTCTCGCGAGAATTTTTGACAGACTCGATATCAATGTCCACACCAAGCACGGTTTTAGCGCCGAGTTTCAGGGCGGCGATGGAGAGAATGCCTGAGCCGCAACCAATGTCGATAACTCGATAATCGGTATTCGGTATTCGATTAACGTCTCCCGTTTCTCGAATATCGGAAAACGCCCTTTCCATCAACTCCAAACAAAGTTGCGTGGTCGGATGGGTGCCGGTGCCGAAGGCCATGCCAGGATCAATTTTGATCGGGATTCGTTTTGGCTCGGGAGATTCAAGCCACGCGGGCAGGATCAGGAGTCTCTGTCCGATGAAGATCGGCTTGTAGTGCTGCTTCCAGGCTTCCATCCAGTTTTGATCTGCGATCGGCTTGTAATTGGGAGTCGGCACAGGGGTGATCATTCCCAAATAAAAAAGGGACTCTTCGAGTTTTTGGCGCGTTTCTTCGAGCTGCTCATTGACTTCCAAAAAAGCGCGGACGGTGATGGGTCCCGTTCCCGTGCCTTCATCTTCATCATCTAAAAATTTTACACCTTGCTCGGTCATCACACCGTTAGGCGCGAATCGGGCAAAAACATCCGCAACGGATTCAGCGAGTTCGCCATTTACTGTAAGTGAAACCTCAAGCCAGTTCATTTTTTATCTCCGAGGAAGTAGACATGGAAACAAGTAGACAGGTTTTACGTCAATGAAGTGAACCATTTACAACCCGCCTAATGAGTTCCTTCTCCGCAAGCAACATGTGCGGCAGATCGTTCACATCAAAATATTTCATCTCAGAAATTTCCGGGCTTTCTTTAAATGCTCCGCTGACGATATTACACAAATATATCAAACTGATGTTATGGTCTTCGAGCGAGCTTTCCGCCAGCAGTAATTTATCAACCTTTATCTGCAGGCCTGTCTCTTCATAAAACTCGCGGACAATTGCCTGCGCTGGCTGTTCTCCATATTCCAGTCCGCCCGCTGGAATGCCCCATTCAAATTTTCTATAAGTATGCTTGAACAATAGAATTCGTCCATGCTCATCGAAGATGATCGCCGCAACCGCCGCACGAAATTTGGGACGGTAGATGCGCATGGCAAGGACATGCATCCATATGGGCAGCGTGCGCCAGATCCGCAACAGATTTTTCATCATAAGTTAAAGCATTATAAGGCAATCAACCCCGTCGAATCAAAAACGAGCAGACTCTCATCCACTCGTTACTGATCACTGACAACTGATCACTACCTATATCTTCCCAGCCACATAATCCAGCACGTCAGCAATTACCAAATCGTAGTCATTTAACAAATTCCCTGTGAGTAAAGATGATGAAACATTTTCATCCTGATCGTGAAAATGATGCGGAGAATTAAGAAGGCTTGGGTAATGAGGAGCATTATCCCAACGCAAAAGAGGGCGATTGCTATAAAGCTGAAACGAATAACGCTTGAGGTCTTTATCGGCTAAAAAACGAATTTGCAGAAAACTTGAAACAATAGCTGCGCGGACCTTAAAAGCAAAAGTTTCATCATCTACAGATTCATTTTCAAGAACTTGAATTTCTTGTAACTCTGGAGTAGAGTTCATTCGCGCAAGCAGGTCGTCAAGCAGGGTCATTTTCGATCACTTGCTCACGAATTGTTTGCCATTTACGAAGAAGAACAAGTACGGACTCCCAATCCATCCATACATCTTCCTGTACGGGCGTGGCGTGATTTTTTAGGGAAGTAGTGAATGAATCAAAGTTTTGCTTGTATTGTGTCTCCAGTTCAGTGTTCTTGTCTTTGTAGTTGGCAATCTGGTGATCTATATAATCCAACAATAAAGCCCGAAAAGCGCGCTCAAAATTTTCAAACACACCTTCGCGGATGAGGGGTGAGACAATTTTTTCTGCATATTGAATGAGTTGTGCTTCATTCGCAGATGAGGTTGTATTTGTCATATCATCTCCAAGTAAACTCGACATTTACATAATACTACAAATTGCCCTATATCTTCCCAGCCACATAATCCAGCACATCTATCTTGGTCAAAATTCCAAAGGGTTTGTTATTGTCAACAATGATCAAAGCGTAGCCCGCAGTTAATGAAGGCATGGCATCTTCAAGCGGAGTTTCGGGCGGGAAGACTGCGCCTGCGTTTTGCACGAGCGCATCAATCTTTTCATCATTATTATGTTCATGTTTCTCAAGCATATGATTGAGCAAGTCCACTTCTTCAATGAGACCCGCCAAAGCGCCGTCTGCGCCAACCACGGGCATTTGCGAAACACCGTGTTGGTGCATGACAGTCACCACTTTGCGAATCGTATCTCCGAGCGCGGCAGTTTGCAGCATTTTATTTGGCTTGGCAAGTAACAAGTCACCTAGTGATGTTTCACCAAACTCCATCGAGAGGAAGCCGAACTCGCGCATCCATTTATCGTCATAGAATTTTGACAGATAGCGTGTACCCGAATCAGGAAGAATCACAACGGGGATGCGTCCCGCAGTTAATTTGCGGCAATACTTAATTGCACCCGCAATCGCAGAACCCGAGGAGCCGCCAGCGAAGATGCCCTCCTGACGCACCAGTTGACGCGCCCATAAAAACGACTCGCGATCACCCGCGCGCTCAAGCGCATCCACAACGGTAATGTCCATTGCGCCCGGCAAAAAGTCTTCGCCAATGCCTTCCACTTTATAAGTCTTCGGGTATGCGCCGGGAGGAATGATGCCTTTGTTCTGCCAGATCTCGGTCAGGATCGAGCCTTCAATATCCACACCCACAATTTGGATCTTGGGATTCTTCGACTTAAGATAACGCCCGACGCCTGAGATGGTTCCGCCTGTCCCGATGCCAATGATGACATCAGTTAACTTTCCATCGGTTTGTTCCCACAACTCAGGGCCGGTGCTCAGCTCATGCGTTTTTGGGTTATCTGGATTGTGATATTGATTTGCAAGGAGGGCATTTGGAGTTTCACGCGCAAATCTCTTTGCAACTTCATAATACGAACGCGGATCGCCGGGGCCGGCCTCCGTTGGCGTAATCACCACCTTCGCGCCGTAAGCCCGCAATAATAAAATCTTTTCATTGCTCATCTTATCGGGCATGACGAAGATGGTTTTATAACCTTTCAACGCGGCGGCAATCGCGAGACCTACGCCCGTGTTACCAGAAGTGGCTTCCACAATTGTGCCGCCAGGTTTGATCTCTCCCCTTTTCTCGGCTTGTTCAATAATATACGCCCCCACTCGGTCTTTGACCGAACCCCCAGGATTCATGAATTCCAATTTTGCATATAAAGGTACAGGAAGGTCGCGCCCGATGCGTTCTAACTTTACAAGCGGCGTATTGCCCATCGCGCCGAGGATATTGTTGAAAACGCGTTTTTCTTTAGATTCAGGTAAGCCTGTCATTCGTTCTCCTTTGGTATGGAAAGTATTTTACCCTTTTTACCACGAAGGACACAAAGGAGCACAAAGGAAAAATATTTCAATCTAATTTCAAAACCTGAGGTAACACAAATCTCCCGCCGAATATACATCGACAAGAGTTTTGTGGTCTTGTTGCTCGACAGCATCTTTCATTAATTTTTTCATTTTTCCCCATTCATCCTTCATCATTCATCCTTTTTAGTAAAGCGGCAAACTCGAATCCACTTCCTCAGCCCAGGCGTTGATGCCGCCTTTGAGGTTCTTCATCTTCTTGAAGCCTGCGCTGGCGAGAATTTCGATCGCGCGCGCGGAGCGGGAGCCGCGTTTACAGAAGACGACCATCTCTTCGGCAGAGTCCAGTTCGGACA
Organism: Anaerolineales bacterium; assembly: GCA_031412935.1. Lineage (GTDB taxonomy): Bacteria > Chloroflexota > Anaerolineae > Anaerolineales > Villigracilaceae > Villigracilis. Next base: position 3,434 of record JANODZ010000151.1, on the reverse strand, counting down.
TGCGCTCGGCAACTTCGCCTAACGGAATGTTCTTTGCGCCTTGGATGGCGGCGATCTCCAACTCGTGAGGTTCACGCACATCGAGCAGGATCAAGTTCGGGGTAAGTGCGAGGCGTTCTTTTAAGTCCACAGCGCTGATGTCCCAATCTGCGCCGGCGGAGGTGTCATCCGCATGATGGCCGGGGACTCCGCAAAATTCCTCGTAGTCGATCAACTCTTTGATGTCTGCATTCGGTCCGCAGACACGGCATTTTGGATTCTTCTTGAGCTTTACGAAATCAAACGACATATCGAGCGCGTTATATAAAAGCAATTTGCCGATCAGCGGCTCGCCGATGCCAAGCAGGATTTTAATGGCTTCAGTCGCTTGAAGTGTGCCGATCGTGCCGGGCAGAACGCCCAAGACACCGCCTTCCGCACACGAAGGGACAAGACCCGCAGGCGGCGGTTCGGGGAAGAGACAGCGATAGCAGGGACCTTCTTTGGCATAGAAGACACTGACCTGCCCATCGAAACGGAAGATGGAGCCGTACACATTTGGCTTGCCAAGCATCACGCAGACATCGTTGGTGAGATAGCGGGTCGGGAAATTGTCGGTGCCGTCAATGATGACATCGTAGTCTTTCGCGATGCGAAACGCATTTTCAGAAGTATAGGGCTCGTTATAAATATCAATTTGAATATCTGGATTCAGGTCCAACAATTTTTCACGCGCGCTTTCCACCTTCAACTTTCCAACTGTGGATGTGCCATGAATAACCTGGCGCTGTAAATTTGATGAATCAACAATGTCATAATCCACAAGTCCAATTCGTCCAATGCCTGCCGCAGCGAGATAAAGCGCAACCGGGGAACCGAGTCCGCCTGTGCCAATGACCAGCACGGATGAGTTCTTTAATTTGAGTTGTCCGCTCATACCCACTTCAGGCATAAGCAGATGGCGTGAGTAACGCAGGATTTGTTCGTGTGAAAGTTCTTCGATCATGGGGTTCTCTTTTCAATTTGTTGGAATGCGGACTTCAGTCCGCGTTTATATGGGCATGTGCGGACTGAAGTCCGCGCTCCGCTTTTTTATCCACCTGCAATAGATGGGATTAACATAATTCTATCGCCATCTTTAATCGGCGTATCCACGCCTTGCAGGTCTTTGATATTGTCTTCGCCAACAAATAAATTGACGAACGGGCGCAAGCCCCCGCCGTCATTGAATAAATGCGGTTTGATGGCAGGATATTGGCTGGCCAGGTCTGTGAGCACTTCTGAAATTTTTGTGCCTGTCACAGTCACTTCGCTTTTGCCGCTGGTGTAAGGACGCAGCGGGGTTGGGATTCTCAAAGTTGTCATTTTTACTCTCTCTTATTTCGTTTTTTTTATTTTTTAGCGCGAAGGGTCACAAAGGTTTTTTAGGTTTTCCTTCGTGACACTTTGTGGACTTCGTGGTTAAGGTATTCTAGATAAACAATTGTATATCCGCATCGGCGGCATACTCAAGAAAAGTTGCGGCTCCACCGATCTCAGCTTCCTTGATGAAATCTTCTTTTTTGAAACCAAAGACATCCATTGTCATCTGGCATCCGATCAGGCGTACATCCATCTCAAGGCAGGCGGAGCGCAATTCTTCAACAGTGGCAACGCCTTTATTATGAAAGGTCTGCTTCATTAAAGTGGTTGCCAGAGTTTCAAACCCAGGCACGTTTGCCATGAGTAAATTCGGTATCGCAAAATTTACATTTTGAAAGGCTTCGGGTCCAAAGGGCATCTTCATCGGCATGGCAGGGTTGCCAAGCGGCGAGACAGATGCGGTCAGCTCAGGCTTGAGCAGGGTTAAGCCATAAAAGGTGAAGAAAATCCCCACCTCCCAGCCCATTGCCGCGGCAGCGCTGCCGAGAATAAATGGCGGGTAGGCCCAGTCGAGGGTGCCTTTACTGGAGATCAGGGCGAGTCTTTTCGGCGCGTTCGGATTGGATTTAGACATAGTGTTCTCCCGTAAACAGGTACACATGTAAACAAGTAGATACGTGTATACCTGTTTTACATGTTTCCTTGTCTACTATGCTTTTTTCAAAAAGAAAACGAATTTACCGCCTTCTGTTGTCGAACGCAGCAGTTCATTGCCCGTTTGACGGCTCCAGGCTGCAATATCTGGCGGCGAGCCTGCGTCGGTGGAGATCATTTTCAATATTTGACCGGGCTGTAATTCTTTGATCGCCTTTGATGTATTCACGATCGGCATCGGGCAAAGCGTACCACTGCAATCCAACACTTGATCTTCTTTGATAATCTCAATAGCTTCCATTTTATATATCACCTCAATACTTATAGAATTTCAATTTTCTGTTCTTCATACTTCGACCGATCTTCAAATAAACGCCATGAGCGGTGGCTGACTGCCCGGCCTTGATCCACCCTCGTAATAATGTATGAAAAAAAAGGTTGCGCCCACTCGCGATCATATTCGGATGGGACATTCGGGCAATCTGGATGCGAATGAAAAACACCGATCAGACTTAACCCGAGCTTGTCCGCTGTCAATTCGGCTTTGAGATACTCTGCGGGTGTGATCAAAAACCGATTATGCCGCGCTTCATCTTCACGCGCATTGCTCAACGCAAGGATCTGTTTCACGTCACCTTCAACACCGATCAAGAAACCAGCTCCCTCTTCAGGGTAAGCCTGCTCAACATGGGCATTGATCTGTGAAATCACTTCATTTGAGATAACCAACATTATTTGCCTTCCCATAATGATTTATCGCTCAAATATTTATAGCCTGCATCAGGGAAGATCGTGACCACGACTCCTTCGTCCAGTTGACTCGCAACCTGCAAAGCTGCGACGGCCGCCGCGCCGGACGATATACCCACGAACAAGCCTTCCTCACGCGCGAGGCGTAAGGTCATCTCATGCGCCGCTTCAGTGCGGACCTGAAGATTGGAATTCGCAAATGACTCATCATATATCCCAGGCTTGATCGCACTCGGCATGTGTTTGAGTCCCTCGAGGCCATGAAAAGGCGCATCGGGTTGCATGGATATGATCTGCACATTCGGCAGTTGTTCGCGCAAATATGTACCCGTGCCCATTAAGGTGCCTGAGGTACCAAGACCCGCGACAAAGTGCGTGACCTGCGCATTTGTTTGCGCAAATATCTCAGGCCCAGTGGATAGGTAATGTGCCTGCCAGCTGGCAGGGTTGTCATATTGATTTGCATACCAATATAGATCAGGTTTATCTTTTGCAAGTTGACGCGCCATCATAATCGCGCCATCCGAACCTTCAGATGGATCGGTGATGATAACTTCCGCGCCCAGCGCGCGCAAGAGAGTCAAACGCTCCGGGCTGGCGCTGGCGGGAATTGCAAATGTAACTGGAATTCCCAACGCTGCTCCAAAGGTCGCGTATGAAATACCCATATTGCCCGAAGTAGAATCCAG
>JANODZ010000150.1:0-4199 GCA_031412935.1 Anaerolineales bacterium | reverse complement strand
GAGGGCCAGGCCCCCCTGCTCTCGGTGTTCGGCGGCAAGATCACCACCTTCCGCAAGCTGGCCGAATCGGTTCTGGAAAAGATCGTGCCCTTCTTTCCGAAGGCCAAAAAACCGTGGACGGCGGGGGCGGCGCTGCCGGGCGGCGACTTTCCTTTCGACGAGGTGGAAGCGCGCATTGCCGACCTGCAACGGAAATACTCTTTCTTCTCGCCGCAAAACGTGCGGCGCATTTTCCGCGCCTATGGCACCAATGCCGAGAAGATGTTTGACAGCGCGCGCTTTGCCAAGGACATGGGCAAGGGCTTTGGCCCCCTCAGCGAGCGCGAAATCAACTATCTCATCACCGAGGAATTTGTGCGCGAACCCGATGACATCCTGTGGCGCAGATCGAAGCTGGGCCTGCATCTTTCAGCAGACGAGCAAAAGGCGTTGCGCGAGCATATGAAGCCTGCTGTAAAAGAAAAGAGTTCCAAGCGCGCGAAAGGGTAAGGCGATGCCTGATTTCATTCTGGCCATTGATCAGGGCACAACCTCATCACGCGCCATCGTCTTTGACACGAAACTCAAACCCAGAGCTTCCGCCCAGAAGGAATTCAGGCAGTATTTCCCCAACTCGGGCTGGGTTGAGCATGACCCGGAAGAAATCTGGAAGTCTGTTTTAGCCACGGCCAAGGCGGCCATCAAAAGAGCAAAGACCGCTCCAAAAAACATTCGTGCCATCGGCATAACCAACCAGCGCGAAACCACCGTGGTATGGGACCGCAAATCGGGCAAGGCAATCCACAAAGCCATTGTCTGGCAGGACCGGCGCACGGCGGAAATATGCGCCGGGTTAAAGGCGCAAGGCCACGAAGAGTAGTTCCGTGAAAGAACCGGCCTGCTGCTTGATCCATACTTCTCCGGCACCAAGGTTTCGTGGATTCTGGACCATGTGAAAGGCGCGCGGGAACGGGCCGAGCGGGGGGAATTGTGCTTTGGCACGATTGATTCATTTCTCGTTTGGCGTCTCACGGGCGGCAAGGCCCATGTCACTGATGCCACCAATGCTTCGCGCACCTTGCTCTATAATATTCATAATGGTGCGTGGGACGGCGAACTCCTTAACATCCTGCGCGTGCCGCGCGCCATGCTGCCGGAGGTGAAGGACAAAACAATTTCAAAAATTGAAATCTTCTTAATTCGTAAAGCACTCACGGGTGTCATCCTATCCGTTGCTGCATTTTCACGACCGTCCTGACCGACTTGACAGCTTCGTTCAGGCGTATCATCATTGTCGTCAGAGCCGTATTCGACCAAAACATCACATATTCAAATTCGAAAACACAATGCTTATAGCTTCAAAGCTCATCAGTTGTGTCAGACTTGGGGCAGGTGGAGTGGCATGTCTGACGAGTTCACCTTCAGGTAGGCTGACGACTCCACAGTCTTCTGAGGCAGCGATGGTCATAGGCTGAATAAGCATCTTTAAAAAATACATTTTGATTTGATGCAGCACACTCTGCTTACCGTTATTGGAGACTTCAGATGATCCAGCTGCTCAATGTGGATTAAGACAGGATGCGTCGACATGGTCGGCGCTCAAAACGACCGAAGTTGATGGGAATATCGGACCGAGAAAGTTGAAACTTGAAAAACAATTCCCAAGATAGAGATATACTGCAATTGCGGCGAACTTGATTGACGCACGCGTTGATCAATGCTTTATTTGATTGTTTTGATTGTTTATCAGTGTATACTAAAAAATTGGATTCTCTGGTCAAATTTCAACCAGAGTTCGAATATTATAAATGTTTTGATTGATTCATTGTATTTTCTACCAATACAGGCCATTTACTATAATTATAACTGAACGGTCAACATTTTCCAGGATTGACTTTGCAAGTGCTGCACTTGATCCAGTGCGTGATTCTTCTAAGAACTGAATGTATCGGTGTGAGTCAAAAATAATAATTGGTTTCCCAAATTTCTTTTTCAGTAAAAATCCAATCGAAAGTCGAGCTACGCGGCCGTTACCATTTGGAAATGGATTTATAAATAAAATTATTGAAGCACACTTTTCAATGGGTTATATAATCTTTCATTGATTTCAGCAATGTATTAAGCTTAGCTTAAATAGAAAAACGGGCTCATGTATTTATATTGTGTAAATCACGGTAATATTCTTTCATCCCAAAAATGAAGAGTTTCGAACCGTTCAATTTCTTCAGCTTTCTCAAATCAGTTTCTATTTCTTTCGATAATTCCGCATTGCTGAACACACAAGTCCACCAGGTGTTTTTAGCAATCGCTATTTTATTCAAGATTAGCGCGCACTTCCATCAACAATTCGCCCAAGCGATTTCCTCCAGTCCACTCGGCACCAGTGCTCCAGTAACGGTCAGACAGAGTTTGCTCAACAAGAACACTAGATCCAGTACGTTTCAATAAATCACCAAGACACTTATTTTGAGAATATTCGGCAGTGAGGCCGGCAAGCATTACTTTCAAAAACGGTTTGCAAAAACTGGAGTTGACTACGATCTTCAAAAGATAGCAAAACGGACTCCTAACCCAGAAACTGACTATGTAGCGTATGTCAACGTCCTCAAATCAATGAATGTCATTCAACCAGATGCTTCGAAAGTAGCTGAAGTCAACAAACTCTTCATCAGACTTCCGGATCATCGCAAACCAGCGTTCAAACCAAATCCGCCAAGAACTGTTGTGGATTTCGAACAGCGTCTACGGGATTCCATCCGATCTCATACCCATCAGCAAAAAGCATTCACCGATGGATTCCTCTCCAACAACGCTTGTTTCTTTTTTTTCCAGCCCTTCAAATCACACCAAGGAACGTCAACGCATTCGAACGAAATCCATGACTGACGGCCCCAATGGATTCTGCGCGGACGGAACTCGAAAAACTTCACGCGGAAAACGACAGATCTAAAGCTCAACTGGAGAAAATGAGGACTTGACAAACTCCGTACTCTCGCAACTCTGGAGGACCACGACCTTCTTTTGAAAAAATCAAAATCTCCGAGTCACTTGCGATTATTGCGAAATACCAGGCCTTATGGTTCGTGAATTTCGTATTCTTTAACACAATCTCGAGCATGGTCTCACCACACAATTTATTTTATTCTGAGTATTCACTAACTCAGGAAATCTTCAACCACGAGGAATTTGTTCAGGAGGGAAAGGTGGTTTTCAGAATTCTCGTCCTAGTTTTTCATCTCGTCCGCAATATCTTCCAAATCTTTCATAATTTCCTGCGGTCTCTTTTCCACCGTCTACTCTCACTCCACGAAATAACCCAAACTTAATGTCGCGTCTTATGCGACTCGGTTAGTCGCAAATGAACTTCAACCTCTTTGCTTATCTTCTTGCCGTGCCGCATGTAATATCACAGTTGAAGGAGAGTCAATCAAAACTATTCCAGATATCGGGGCTCTTTTTCATAAATTCATCACTCGTTCTTGAATTATCGCTCCATGTTTCTCAGAATCAGAACAAAACAGAATCAGAACAAAACCTTTTTTTCCGAATATTGCCGAAATTCGAAAGATGTCCTTACCGGTAAAGGCTCTTTTGAATATGATAAAGACACGTCTTCAGCTCCAGTTCTAGTTCCAATTCCGTTTTTTGCAAGTTCCCTGGTTCCAGAAAGAGGTACCTCTCCCAAAATTTTCCCTGATTTCACAGATTCCACGCAAAGCATCTTCAAATCGAGCCAAGTCCTATTCCAGAAGCGCTTTCCCAGGCTCTTGATTCCTCAGCAATTTCAGGTGAAACAACTTCAAGTCCTTTATTTTCTAAGCCAGAATTAATAGAACAAGATAACGGAAATTTTGTTGTTGTGCTGAAAACCATAGAAATCAAGCCATCCAAGGAGATGTCGTTGCAACGTTTTGTCGATTAATGGACAAAGTTTTGGGGAATCTGAAAATGAAAATGGTTCTTTGATACATCGACGACATTAATGTTTTTGCTTACAATCTTCTTCAATTACTAGAACGTTGGGAAGAAGATCTAATTCGACCACGAGATGCTCCCTTGAAATTTAAGTCGAGCAAATGTCATTTCGGGATGAAGGAACTAAATTTTTTTGGTCACATAGTTAGCGCAGAAGGAAATTCTTCTAACCCCGATTAAATTGCAATGATATCCGAAAAAACATCACAAAAAAACGTTCATGAATTACGTTCATTTCAGAGAGA
>JANODZ010000149.1:0-2242 GCA_031412935.1 Anaerolineales bacterium | reverse complement strand
ATTTGGGTGAGGCGCTGCAATATCGCCCGAAGATCATGATTGGGTGACAAGACCAGACATGTAGTCTAAATTTTAACATTTATGATGAAGGATGATCTCGGGATTAATAGTGTATGGATACAAGTTCCGGCGCGCTGTAGTGCGTCGCATTAATTAATAATCACATGAATAATAAAAGTGTCGCTTCGCAAATGCGTCAAGCGACACTTTTATTATATTAGTAAACTAAATAAGACTCACTATTCAAACGATTGGCATCCTCATTTTGGAAACTTTTCACGAACTTTTGCTGCGATTTGGCGATCTGTCATTTTGTCCACAGTTTCAATGGCCAGGAGGCATTCGCTCAATCCTTCGCGCTCAAGACGTTTTTCCAGTTCTCCTTTGGCTTCGCCGGGACCAAAGATATGGATAGTATCTGAGTCACGAATTATTGCGATGACCTGATCGTAGAAGGCGTTAAGATGGTTTTTAAATTGACGATCTCTTACATCTTCTGACGATCCGTCTTCCGAGCCATCACCGCCCGTAAAACGGACATGTTTTTCCATGCCAGATGCAATTTTCTTTATTTCTTCACCATCATCTGAAATAAGAACGATTATAGCCTTCCGGTGGTCAATCCATACTCCTGTCTGCTTTTTCATGATATTTCTCCTTGAAGCTTTAACTTGTAAGCTGCGACCTTTAATATCAACCGCTTACTCATCGTAATGATTGCAATTAAGCAAACATCGGTAAATACCTACTCCGTCGTTCTACCATCAAACTCTTCATTGTCTGCTTCAGCTTCAACACGGGTATGGTGGATAACACCATCCCGATGATTCGGCGGCGAATAGAGCGTATAGAGTTTGAGGGGAACACTACCGGTATTGATGAGGTTGTGATTCGTTCCAGCCGGGACGAGCACAGCAAAGCCGGCTTTAATCGCAGTGTGAACGCCATCAAGAACAGCTTCGCCTGTGCCTTCCTCCACTCGAAAGAACTGATCGAGCTTATGCACTTCCATTCCAATATCTTCTTTGGGTTTTAACGCCATAATAACGAGTTGACAATTGCTTGCCGTGTACAGCACCTGGCGAAAGTCTTCATTTTTGACGGCAAGGGCTTCAATATCTTTCACAAAACCTTTCATGATTACTCCTTTCGTTGACGACTTTAACTTCGTCTTCATTATTTTGCTTCCACAATATATTTAACAACATCATGGAAGAGACACTTTCTTTCACACCCAAAATCTTGCATTCATTGGTTGCGCGGTTTTTCAAAAATCCGTTGTTTCCTTACTGTCTTCTCGAACTCGCTTTCTTAAAGTCAATAAACCCCTGCTGAACATCAACAGAAGTTAACTTTACACGAATTCGGTCGCCGACATCCATACCTTCAAATCCTTGCACCAGTTTGCCTTCCACAGGCACGGTCAGAAGCCGCACCCAAGTCCCCTTTTCGGAGGCTCCTGTAACAATCGAATCAAATTGTTCGCCAATCCTGGATTCGAGCAACAGTGCGGCAGCAGATTTACCGACTTGCCGTTCGACTTTTTTCGCCGCATCTTCTGCTTCAGTGCAATGTGTCGCCAGAAGATCCAGTTCATCTTTATTATAAGGCGCAGGCCTGCCTTCCAGCGCTGCTTTCAATAAACGCTGGGTGATCAAATCTGGATAGCGGCGATTCGGAGCAGTTGAGTGGGCATAATCTTTGATCGCTAAACCAAAGTGACCCGGGACCTCTCCATCAGGAAGCTCTGCTATATATTCGCCAGCGCCCATAAGTTTGATGATGGTCAAGGATAAGTCGGGAAAACGCAGCGGATCAGCAGCTTTTTGCTTTACCAAAAACTCCTCCAAGGCTTTTGAATTAGGAACAAATGGAAGCGTGAACTTGTATTCCTTGGCGATTTCAACGATCCGCTCCCATCTTTTGGGTGTGCGAACCACTCTGCGGATCGAAGGGAATTTGTTAGCCGAAAGATAACGCGCGGTCACACCGTTCGCCGCAATCATGAAATCCTCAATAATCTCCTTTGCGCGGTTTTTTTCTTCGATTTCGAGTGAGCGGATTTGATCACCGTCAAATACCGGTTTGGCTTCAATGGTTTCAAGACCAAGCGCTCCATGAACATGGCGGAAATTCTTCATACTTTGAGCCACCCGCTCCTGCAGCTGTAGATTCTCGGCCAAGCCTTTGACAGCAGTAATCGCTTCAGGGATGGCTTGATTCTTTTCCAGCCAGGCCGCCA
>JANODZ010000148.1:0-10587 GCA_031412935.1 Anaerolineales bacterium | reverse complement strand
CTTGCCGGACAAGTCAAAAGACGCGCCGCTGCGCGCGCTTGGGGTCCAATCGGGACCCTTGAGCCGCGCGCGCGAGCTGTTGCCTGACTGGGCGATGTCCAACACGGTCGCGGCCGGGGTTGAAGCGGAGACGCAAGAGGTCGTCATCCACATAAATATCAAAAACCAATTGTAATAATTTATTCTGGTGCGCCCAAACCGTCGTAAGTCCATATCCTTTATTGTACCAAAGCATAAAGGCGGAAGTATCACAACGATAAAACTGATACAATTGTTTATCCCATGTTAATTTTAATTTCTTGTCTTCTGCTTTTTGCGACCGCGCTTACATTAATTATATTGCGAGTGACTCAACCGAATTCGCGCTCCGCGTGGATGATTTCGGTTGGCGGCTCTATATTAGCCCTGATATTTGTTCTCCTTTGGCTGACACAAATGCCATTTACCCTAATTCTGCCTGAATGGCAGCCGCAGACATTATTCGTGAATCCAATTTTATTTCGCGCAGACGGGCTTTCATGGCCGTTTGCATTAAGTATTTGCGGGCTAACATTATCTATATTACTCACCGCAGTGGTAAGGCCAACCGTAACCCGTTCTTTTACATGGACGGGCATGCTTGCACTGGGAGGCCTCGGCATTTTGGCAGTGACGGCGGACAACCCGTTTACCTTACTATTGGTATGGAGCGCGTTGGATCTTACTGAACTCATAACACAATTACGATCAGTAGATGACCCGCTCAACAACGAAAAAGTTGTTTTCTCTTTTTCGACGCGCGCATTGGGTATATTTTTATTGCTATGGGCAAATATTGTCAGCATTTCTAAAGGAAACGCGTTTGATTTTCAAAACATTTCACCAAGTTCGGGATTGTTTCTTGTTCTTGCGGCAGGATTGCGTTTGGGTGTACTTCCAATACACCTTCCATACTCATCCGAATCCATAATGAGACGCGGCTTGGGTACGTCAATCCGCTTAATTTCTGCAGTGTCCAGCCTGGCATTACTGGCGCACGTTCCGACTGAAAGCCTTAGATCTGTATTCACTCCTTATCTGATGGTGCTTGGGCTGATCGCCGCCTTTTATGGAAGTTGGATGTGGTTACGCGCCCCAGATGAATTATCCGGCCGCCCTTATTGGATCATCAGTTTGGCTGCGCTTTCAGTTATCTCCGCGCTCAGTGGCAATTCACTTGGAGCGGTGGCATGGGGATGCGCACTTGTATTAGTTGGAGGGTCGCTATTTCTCGCGTCCGTTCAACACATTTGGTTAAATTATGCTCTGATGATAGGCGCCTGGAGTCTTTCCTCAATGCCTTTTTCTCTCACAGCCGTCGCCGGGATCGGTAATTTTGGTTTCTTTATACCATTTGGTATCCTTGCACAAGCCATGTTGATCGCCGGGTACATTCGCCATTCACTTCAGCCGGGCAAGCGTGACTCAAATGAATCACATGAGAGATGGGCAAACCGTGTATATTCAATTGGTATACTTTTGTTAATCTCACTTCAACTTTTTTTAGCATGGGCCGGATGGAATGGTGCGCGGCAGGTCGGCGCCTGGCAACAAGCCATCATCGTCTCTTTCGTTACCGTTGTGCTGATTTGGGCGGCGCCCCGTTTTCGGATCCTGAACCCAATCCGCTCAGAGTGGGAAAAACCCGCAGCGCCCATCCTTAACGCAGGCTACGACATTTTTTTAGGGGGATTCAAATCACTCGAAAGGATCAGTCAATCGGTTACAAGGACGCTTGAAGGAGAAGGCGGCATCATGTGGACACTGCTATTTTTAATTCTTTTAATTTCGTTATTTACAAATGGACTCCCGTAGCATGGCAGTCAATCTCTTTTCATGGATCGCAGTTGGTTTGATCGTAGCAACATCCACTATAATATTAATTAATCATGATTGGCGGATAAATCTTGGGGCGTTAGCCGGCCAATATGTCGCAGCCTTTTGGCTGGAAACCCGCCACCTGCCCTTTGTGATGGGTTCTGCAAAACTCATTACAGGTTGGATGGTGGTGGCTGTACTGGGTATGACCTGTCTGGGTTTATCACGGGTAGAAGAGGAAAAAGAAGACGTTTTCCAATCCCGCGGACAATGGTTTCGCGTTATCCTTATTTGTATCCTTGTGTTGGTCTCCGCAGGATCATCAATTCAAATCGAAGCAGCAATTCCGGGCATCGGCTTACAGGTGATAGCGGGGAGTCTGATATTGATCGGTGCTGGAATTGTCCATTTAGGTCTCACTTCAGTTACGTTACGAGTGATCCTTGGGTTACTATCCATGTTGATGGGTTTTGAAATTATTTACGGGGCAGTAGAAAGCTCGATCCTTGTAACAGGTTTACTGGCGTTGACAAATCTGGGATTGGGAGTTGTCGGCTCCTATTTATTAATCGCCGGGTCTTCCACGCCAATCATCGAGGAAGAAACATGAGCGCTCCTGTTATTTGGATCCTGATCCCATTCATGAGTGGGGCGTTTATATTGTTTTTTTTACACGAACGCATTTCTCCAATGATTGGTGGAGTCGTGGCAATGACCCTTGCATTCGCGGCTTTAATTATTCCAATTGACACTGCACTTCTCCTGGGTTCAATCTCTATAAAAATTTCGGCGTCGATTCAATTTTTTGGACGGAGTTTTGTATTCCACAGGGCAGATGGTCCATTGCTGGTAATTATTTATGGATTGGCGGCCTTATGGTTCTTTGGCACACCTGCATCCGGCTCGGCCAATCGTTTTGTTTCGCTTGGATTAATGATCGTAGCTTTACTAACCGCCTCGGTCGCGGTTGAGCCATTCCTATTTGCCGCACTTATCCTTGATGTTGCGGCCCTGCTGGTTATTCCATTATTGGTGCCGCCTTACCAAAAACCAGGGCGCGGCATCCTCCGCTTTTTGGTTTATCAAACGCTTGCAATGCCATTCATTTTATTTTCAGGGTGGATGCTTGCCGGCGTGGAAGGCAGCCCCGGCAATATTGGTACTACTACTCAAGCGGGCGCAATGCTCGGTTTAGGATTTGCTTTTTTACTGGCTGTATTCCCACTTTATAATTGGATTCCAATGTTGACGGAGGAAGCATCCCCCTACGTAACCGGCTTCCTGTTTTGGGCACTGCCGACTTTCACTGTCATCTTCGCACTCGGCTTTTTAGACCGCTACAGCTGGTTACGGACCTCCCCCCAACTTTCAAATACCATTCAATTTGCAGGGGTATTTATGGTGGCAAGTGGCGGGCTTTTTGCCTCACAACAAAAACACATCGGGCGGATCATGGGGTATGCATCAATTTCAGGCACCGGATTGCTCGTTTTAGCCATGGGTTTAAAGTCTTCAGAACTTGTGAACATCATTTTCCTTTTACTCGTTCCGCGCGGATTTGAATTAGCACTGTGGGCTTTAGCGCTTTCCATCATAAAACGAAAAGCCTTCTCTTTACAATTTAGTGAAATTAAGGGATTGGCACGTAATTATCCAATAGCCGTTTCAGCGCTTATACTGGCAAATCTTTCAATTGCTGGCTTTCCACTCCTCGCGGGTTTTCCACCCAGGCTGGCTTTATGGCAGGAACTGGCGCAACAATCACTTTCAATTTCATTTTGGGTATTACTAGGATTAATTGGCTTGTTCATAGCAGCCATGCGCACACTCGCGGTTTTCGTGAAGGCTGAGGAAAATACAAATTGGGAAATCAATGAGTCGTTGCCGCAAATCACCATGCTTGGATTGGGCGTGATCGGGTTATTCATCCTGGGGCTGATTCCACAAATACTTCAGCCTTTCCTTGCAAACCTGCCCGTATTGTTTGATCATTTGGGTCAGTGAACCCGCTATGCGGGCATGCTATAATTTCAATACCTAGTTACCTACTAATTTTCGGAGAGCATCATGGAATTTGAACAAATTATCAAACAACTGGAATGGTTGGATAAGCGCGAACGTGATAATCGAGGCGGACTCTCAACCCTGGATGGGCGCTTGACTTCGATCGAGGCCACCCTTAATTCAGTAAACAAACAGATCAAAACATTAAATAAAGAATTTACAGAAATTTTACCCACAACAAATCGCCTCGGACAGTTTGATACTATATTATCAAGGCAGCGCGCTGACATCATTAAACTCGTCGACGAGAATGATAAGGCACGGGCTGGTATTGAACGTGAAAATACGAAAAAATTCCAAACCGAATTAAACGATCTCAGCAAGGGTGTTTCGAATCTTAAAACAATTTTCAATGGGAAGGAGGTCAAAGGACTGCTCAAAGAACACACAGATAAAATTCTGCGTATCTTAAACAATGTAAGCGACCTTAAATTGCTCAACGAAAAAGTTGCGCGTACAAACGATGAGGTATCCCATTCCTTAAAAGCCGCGGAAGAAACCCGTAAAACAGACCTGAAGCGGGTCGCCGATATCCAGGGTGAAATAACCTCACTGCGCAAACGAATAGACGAAAGCCGTGATAAATCTACAATCACCGCCGATGGTCTTCGCAATCTTGAAAACCGTTTCACGGATTTGATCGGCTCAGAACTTGAGCGCAAACAAACCCAAACTGTATTCCTAGACCAGCAATCCCTTGCACAAATAGAGCGGGAACGCGTCTGGAAAGAATGGAAGGAGAAATTCAGTTCCTTCCAAAAAGACTCGGATACGCATATTAAAAGTATGGATGAAATCCTTAGCGGCGCAAAGAAGGCTCAGGAAACCTATCTTGACCTTAATGCTAAACTCGAACGCCGCATCAACGAAGTGACAGAAATGCAACGTCTGGTGGAAGACCGCCTGCGGCAGGAATGGGTTAGTTTTAAAACAGACGACCAAAAACGCTGGACGGGTCACAGCCTTTCATCTGAAGAATCATTTCGAGATATTCGAAAAGACCTTCAAAAATCAGAAGGGCGCATTACGTCAATGGACAATGCCGTACAAATCTTACAAGATCAAATGCACCAAACCACTGATACCACCGAAAAAGAATTGCAGGAACTTATGAACGTTGTACATGAGTGGATGACCTCGTATCAACGTATTATGGGGCATGGCAAAAAAACAAAGAAGTAGGCTGCGCTCTTTGAAAAATTTTAAAAAGTGGATCTCTGCGCGATCTCCACTTTTTATTTTCACGTTTACTGCAGTTGTGGTTAGATAGAGATATGCGAGTCATTGGTACGGCAGGTCATGTTGATCACGGCAAATCCACGCTCATTGCGGCGTTGACCGGCACGCACCCAGACCGCCTCAAGGAAGAACAAGCCCGCGAGATGACCATCGAGCTCGGCTTCGGCTGGCTGACAATGCCCAATGGCGAAGAAGTGGGCATTGTCGATGTGCCTGGTCATCGTGACTTTATCGAAAATATGCTTTCAGGCATCGGTGGAATTGACGCGGCCTTGTTGGTCATCGCGGCCGATGAAGGCGTCATGCCACAAACCAAAGAACATCTTGCAATCTTAGATTTATTACAGATCCCGGCTGGAATTATTGTCCTGACAAAAATAGACCTCGCATCTGACTCAACCTGGCTTGATCTATTGGAAATTGACATTCGCAGCGCTGTTAGCGCTACCGTCTTAAAAGATTCACCTATCGTCAGAGTCTCCTCAAAAACCAAAACAGGGCTCGAAACCCTCCTCAACTCCCTCAGCAAAATACTCGAAGAAAAGCCTGCGCGGCTCGATATCAACCGTCCACGCCTGCCGATTGACCGGGTCTTCAGCATGAGCGGATTCGGCACAGTCGTCACCGGTACCCTTAGTGACGGTCATCTCTCCGTTGGGGATGAAGTTGAAATTTTGCCGAGTGGTTTGAAAGGCAGGGTGAGAGGCTTGCAAACGCACAAGAAAAAAGAAGAAACAGCCGTGATCGGTTCGCGCACCGCTGTGAATATCTCAGGTGTGGATGCGGAATTAATTAAACGCGGCGAAGTGGTAATCCATTTAAATCAATATCAGGCCGCCAGAAGAATTGACGCGCGTTTCCGCTTACTCAAAGAGGCGGCATTTTCTGTCAAACACGGCGACGAAGTAAAGTTTTTTGTCGGCGCAAGTGAAACCATTGCAACCCTGCGATTGTTGGGCATGGATGAACTAACCCCAGGGGAAGAGGCCTGGATACAACTGGAACTGCGCGATCCCGTCGTAACTGTGCGCGGAGATCGTTATATTTTACGGCGCCCCTCCCCCAGTGAAACCCTCGGCGGCGGAATCATTATTGACCACCAACCCAAAGGCAGGCACAAACGTTTTGACGAAGGCGTGCTTAAGTCGCTTGAATCGCTTACGCAAGGCACTCCTGCAGAAGTTTTCTACGAAGCCGCGCTCGCGTTGAATATCGCAAGTATAAAAGATGTGGTGACAAAATCACGCCTTGACCCGGTGCATGCTCAAGGTGCTTTGGATGAATTGACTCAAAATGGTCAACTTGTTAAATTGGAGCATGGCGGGGCAAAAACGACCAGCGACCTCTTGATCGTTGCGCTCCCTAACTGGAACGAGCTGAAGAGCCGCGTGGAAAATATTCTCAACGCGAATCACAAACAATTTCCATTACGGCGCGGCATCGCGCGCGAGGAATTAAAAAGCAAACTCAAGCTATCCCCGCGCATTTATAGTGCCGTCATATTACAACTTGTAAAAAAAGGCGCTCTCATTGAAGCGGGCAATTGGGTGGCGAATGCCGGGCATGAGATTCGCTTCAATGAGGCCGAGCAGGCTCAGGTCCAGAAATTGATGCGCAAGTTTGAATTGAATCCATACTCCACGCCGGGCGTAAAAGATTGCCAAAGTGAAGTCAGCGGGGAAGTTTTTAATGCCTTGATCGAGTTGAAAGAATTGGTGGCAGTTTCATCTGATGTGGTCTTCCGCAAAACAGACTATGATGAGATGGTAAAAATATTGCAGGCATCCTTAAAACAAAATGGCCAGATCACCCTGGCGGAAGTACGAGATCTTTTCAACACAACCCGAAAATATGCACAGGCATTGCTCGAACATCTGGATACGATCGGCTTCACACTTCGGGATGGTGATTTTAGAAAATTGAAGGTCACATGAAATTTCTTATGAGAATATTTAACGGCACGGGAATTGTGCTGGCGCTTAGCAAACGGAACCTTGAAGTACAGGCGGGTCGGGACGTAGTCATTTATTTCACACTGACATAATTTGGATTCATACTACAGAGGAGAGAAACATGTGCGGCAGATTTACACTTACGGTTGATCCGGCAGGACTGCAGGAACTATTTGGCGATTTCAATTTCCCAAATCAATTTTCGCCGCGTTTCAACATCGCGCCCACGCAGCCAGTCCTCGCCATTCCCAATGATGGAAAAAACAAGGCAGATTTCTTTTTATGGGGATTAATTCCATCATGGTCAAAAGATCCAAGCAGCGCGAACAAACTCATCAACGCGCGCGGTGAAACCATCGCAGAAAAACCATCCTTTCGCGCTGGATTCAAATACAAACGCTGCATCATCCTCAGCGACGGCTTTTATGAATGGAAAGTACAGGAAGGCGTAAAAACCAAAACGCCCTATTTCATCCACATGAAAGACCGCAAACCATTTGCATTTGCAGGTTTATGGGATGAATGGCAATCCCCGAATGGAGACGCGCTGCGAACCTGCACGATCATTACCATTAACCCAAATGAGTTAATGTCGACTCTGCACAACCGCATGCCAGTCATCCTGGATAAAATGAATTACGCGGAATGGTTGGATCCCGCGCCTCGGACTCCCGAAAGCCTGCTCCACCTCATTCAGCCCTTCCCCGCTGACAATATGTCCGCCTATGCCGTTTCGACAATGGTCAACAGCCCGGGCAATGATCGCGCAGAACTGGTTGCTCCTGTTTAATTCTTCAAGCACAAAGTGTGCAAATTTGTGCCGTTTAAGTTTTATAAATGAAGACCCTTCGCATCGATCTCTCACAGCGCTTCCCGGCATTAGGCTCGCGCGACTTTGCCATTTTTTGGGTGGGACATTTGCTTTCCTTGATCGGCACATCCATGCAAAATACTGCCCTGCCGCTGCTGGCATATCGACTCAGCGGCCGCCCATTTGACCTTGGCTTGATCGGTTTTGCAGTGACCCTGCCAACTTTTTTTCTCGCCATCCCGGGCGGGGTATTAATTGAACATGTGGATAAACGTAAAGCCATCCTCTTCCTGCAATTCATCATGATGCTGGATACATTTGCGCTTGCTGCCCTTGCATTAAGTGGGACGATCGAAATATGGCATATCGTGCTCATATCCCTTATTCTTGGCACAACCACGGCATTTGAGATCACAGCGCGTCAGTCGATGTTGATTGAAGTGGTCGGGCGTGAGCTATTGCCAAACGCCATCGCGCTGCAATCGACTGCCTTCAACCTCTCGCGAGTTCTCGGCCCTGCACTGGCCGCGCCGACACTGTTGTTATTTTCAAAAAATGGGGAGGGATGGATCTTCCTGCTTAATGGGTTCAGTTTTGCGACAATTATTTTGAGCTTATTTTTTATTAAAACCATTTATAAAGCGCCTGTGCAGCCCCGTTCCCGTCCGATGGCAGTTGAGCTGCGCGAAGGGTTGCAATATCTTATTAATAATTCTTCAATCGGTCATCTTATTATCATTGCGGCTACCCTGGGCATTTTCGCATTCCCAATTATTCAACAGTTACCCGTTGTTTCAAAGGATCTTCTCAAACAAGCAGGCGACACAAAAGCGATAGTGGATATGCGAAATAGTTTTTTATACGTCGCGCAGGGAACTGGCGCATTGATCGCGGCATTCGCGATCGCGATGAACAATTCTGCACGAAGGCGGGGGTTGCGTCTTATTCTTGGAGAATCGGCTTTCATTCTCGGCATGATCGCCATTCCCTTTTCGCGTTCATTATTACCCACCCTGTTTTTCATCGCGTTAATGGGCTGGGGAGCAGTGACCCAGCTTGCCACCATGAACACGCTCATTCAATTGCAGGTACCAGATCATTTGCGTGGACGAATTTTCAGCATTTATCTCTGGGCATTACAAGGCATTACGCCGTTTGGCAGTTTACTGGTCGGGTGGATGACGCAAGAATACAGCCTTAGCACCACAGCCCTCTTCTGCGGATTAGTCTCACTGGTCATTATCGGCGGAATTCAAATCTTTCGACCGATAGCCCGCTAATGGAAGGGCGGCGGGTTAACACAAGATTAGTGTTTAGCTTGAACTTGACGGGTTTTTTTTACACGTGTTATGATAAATAATATGCTTAATTCAAATAAATCAAATGAAAATAACATCCCGATGGAATCTCCTACAGGCTCTTCAAAACAATATGGGTTGAAGACGCCCTGGATAAATTCACTCGTTCAAATGGGGTTGGGGGAGTCACTTTTACGCGTTGGGACAAATCTATTTTCGATTGTCGCAATCGTGATTGTGATTATGCTCGTTCAGGCTTTTTATCGTCAGGCGCCGGGAAATGTTTCAGTGGAGCCCGGGCAGGATTCAGATCCCGCTTTGCCCGCGGTAGTGGATATCAATTCGCTGCCGGCCCTGGAGTATCCAATTACTGCCGGCATTTCTCGCGCGGCGCAACTGCATACGAACATTCCCTCGCGGCCGCGCAATGACATTTCAAACTATAGGGTACAGAAGGGTGACACCGTCTTTGGCATCGCAGAAAAATTCGGTCTTAATCCAAAAACAATTTTTGCTGCAAACTTTGCCCTGCTGCAAGATGACCCTCACAATCTTTTTGCCGGCCAGGAACTTAAAATATTACCTACGAATGGAGTATATTGGCAATGGCTGGGGGGAATTTCATTCGGCGCCTGGGCGGATTACTTTCAAGTTAATCCTGAAGATATTATCAACCATCCTGCGAATCATTTGGATGCGAAATCAATCGGTGATGCGGCTAATGCAAATATTCCATTGGGCATGTGGCTTGTCATTCCGGGTGGAATATATGAATATCATACACCGGGCGCATTGCCATTAGGAATTACCCGCTCGAATCCCGCCTCTGCTCAAGTGGGAGGTTCGGGTTCATGTGCTCCGATTGAAGGAGGCGCAATCGGCACAGGAATATTTGGGTTTCCCACTGATAGACATTACCTATCCGGGTTTGATTATTCTGAAAGGAGCAACCATCGCGCCCTTGATTTCGCGGGCGAGCTGGGTGATAACATTTACGCCAGCGATGGAGGTGTAATTGTTTATGCTGGATCAAACAGCTACGGATATGGCCTTATGGTGATGATAGATCATGGAACTGGGTTTCAATCTTTGTATGCACACATGAGCCAGATCTTTGTAAGCTGCGGTGAAAATGTGACCACGGGCCAGACGATCGGTTCAATTGGCAGTACGGGAAAATCCAGTGGTCCACATCTACATTTTGAAATACGAACCTCAACCACAACTGTAAATCCGCGTGATTTATTGCCACCCCTTAATTAATTACTTGCCAAAGCATAAAGCCTACACTATAATCCCCATCGCTTTCCCACGCGCGAGGTTCAGCTGGTTAGTGTGTGCTTCGTACAGAAAAGGTCTCATAGTTCAGTTGGTTAGAACATTCGGT
>JANODZ010000147.1:0-2686 GCA_031412935.1 Anaerolineales bacterium | reverse complement strand
GTGGAATCATCAATTAGATATTTGCGCGTAGCCAATCTGGTTATTTGGAGTGCGGACTTCAGTCCGCCTTTTTAGCAGTTTACCTTTTTAGAATTCCGCCTTTTTAGCAAAATCCAGGCTAAAGTCTGCATTCCAAAATATGGAGAATTACACCATGAAACATCGGATCGAATCCCTGATGTCTGCTCGTTTGTTCGTCGTGCCGCAGTTTGCTGATGAACGGATCTATTTTTTAAGTAATCTTTCCGGGCATCTCAGTTTGTATGCCATGTTTTATGGCGGCAGTGTGCCCGAGCCGCTTTTGCCCGCGCATATATCTTTGCAAAATCCGCATCTGATCGGCGGTCATTCATTTTTTGCATTTCCTGAAATCGATAAAATCCTGGTGATGATCGATCATGACGGCGATGAAAATTATCAGCCCATGCTGATTCCGTTGGAAGGC
Source organism: Anaerolineales bacterium (assembly GCA_031412935.1). Taxonomy (GTDB): domain Bacteria; phylum Chloroflexota; class Anaerolineae; order Anaerolineales; family Villigracilaceae; genus Villigracilis. Next base: position 2,241 of record JANODZ010000147.1, on the reverse strand, counting down.
GGTTTTCCTGAGCCGGCTTTCAATAATTATTTTGCGAAATATCGGGTACACCTTGGCGAATGTGACCGCGATAAAGCCATTGTTTATTTGATGGCTGAACGGCGCGATAAACCCTTGATGGAGACATACCGCGCGGAACTGAAAACGGGTAAGTTGACGAAGATCGCGCAAAGTGAATGGGGCTTTGGTGTGACGGGGTACAGCCGCAATCACAGCCAGCTTTTGCTTGGCACTGGTTATTCTGTAGGGGATGGCGTGTTGTATTTGTGGGAAAAGGGCGGGAAAAAATTATTATATGGAACTCCTTTGGAAGATCGCAAAAAAGGTGAACAGGTTGCATTGAATGGCCTCGGCGGCGCGGTTTTTTCGCCGAGTGGAAAAGGTGTGATCGTATTCAACGCGGTCTTTGAAGATACCTATAGCCTCGGTTACTTAAATATAAAAAACCCCGGGGAGTTGACGCCGATTAAGTTCAAAGGCCTGGCGCATAAAGGTATTGGAGAAATGGTCGAGATCAGCCATTTAATAAATAACCGCTATCTGGTGCAATTCAATATTGATGGATGTTCATGGGCGTACGAAGGAATTTTCGACGAACAAAAACTTGTCATGAATCTCAAATATGTTTTGGTCGGCCCGCCGCCACTTGATAACGGCATGTTGGAACATATTGGTTATGACAGCCGCGAAGATCTGTTTACTTTATCATTTTCCACGGCTGTTTCGCCAACCCAGATCTATACCATTGAAGGAGATCAGCGGACTGATCTTGCTCTGCACACCCATGAAAAGATATTGGGTATCGATACTGCCCATCTTTCAAAAGGTGAAGATGCATCCTATAAATCACATGACGGCCTGCGGGTTTCAGCAAGGCTTTATCTGCCATCCAAATTTCTTGGGTTCAAAGGCGCGCGCCCTTTAGTGTATTATATTCACGGCGGACCTCAGGGACAGGAGCGCCCGGATTTCGCATGGTTCTCCATGCCGTTGATCCAATTTTTAACCCTGCGCGGATTTGCGGTCTTCGTTCCGAACGTGCGCGGCTCCACCGGTTATGGGCTTTCGTACACCAAACATGTTGACCGTGATTGGGGTGGACTCGATCGCTTGGATCACGTCCACGCGATGAGGAAGATATTACCCATGGATAAACGATTGGATGTTTCACGGGCGGCGGTGGTTGGGCGTTCCTATGGCGGATACATGACCTTGATGCAGGCAGGGCTCCACCCCGATCTGTGGAAGGCTTCGTGCGATATGTTCGGACCATATGATCTGCTGACCTTCTCTGAACGAATTCCTGAAACGTGGAAGCCATATTTCAAGGTCGCATTGGGTGACCCTGCAATCCCAAAGGAAAAGTCCTTCCTGATCGAACGCTCGCCCAAAACTCATCTTGCAAACATGAAGGCTCCGATGCTTGTGATTCAAGGACGAAATGATCCGCGCGTAGTTGCTGCGGAATCGGAAGATCTGGTAAAACAACTGCGGGCGAAAGGCAAGCGCTTGGAACTGTTGATCTTTGAAGATGAAGGTCATGATGTGCTGAAGTATGAAAACCGTGTGACCTGCTATAACGCAATTACCGATTTCTTTACAAAATTTCTCAAACCATAATCCATGACTCTGCCATCCCTGCTCCTCGCATTATTAATCACGTCGCTGTGCGGCGTGCTGTTCCACATTGTCCGCGGTGGAAGCGGATGGCGTTTGCTTTTGTATCTTGGGCTAAGTGCACTCGGTTTCAGTCTGGGACAATGGCTCAGCCTGTGGCGCGGCTGGAATATTTTTATTTTTGGCGCATTGGATATCGGCTGGGGTCTGATCGGAAGTATGGTGATCTTGATCCTCGGAGAGTGGTTGAGTCATATTGAAGCACGCAAAGAAAACGGTGTATAATCTGCGCCCGATAAGTAAAATAAAAAAATTGACAGTCACCTTTCCCCGCAGGTGGCTGTCAATTACTTAAATTTATAATAGAGGAAAATATGGAGTTTATAACTTTTCTGATTGATCTGTTTCTGCATCTGGATGAGCATCTTGCTTCGGTCATCTCTCAATATGGCGGCTGGACCTATGGAATTTTGTTCGCAGTAATTTTCGTGGAGACCGGCTTGGTAATTATGCCGATTCTGCCCGGCGATTCATTATTATTTGCAGCTGGTACATTTGCTGCCCTGCCTGGCGGTTTGAATATTTGGGCTTTAATAATTTTATTAGTTGTCGCAGCGATTCTTG
>JANODZ010000146.1:0-5222 GCA_031412935.1 Anaerolineales bacterium | reverse complement strand
GATCTTGCTTTCCAGTTTGCTGTGGGTTCTTGTACCGGTCACTGTCACCTTCTCGGTATTCACCACCACCACAAAATCCCCCATCTCCACACCGGGTGTGAAGGTCGGTTTGTGTTTGCCAAGCAAAATGTGCGCGATGCGCGCGGCAAAGCGTCCAAGATTCTGCCCTTCGGCATCCATGACAACCCACTCGCGCTGAATCTCAGCGGCTTTCGGATAATATGTTTTCTGTTGCACTCTCGTCACTCCGTTTCATAATCTGATCATTTGATCCATACGTTACTTCCACCAACATCAGCCCGTGCGCAGGAGCCAGCCCGGCGAGAAGCTCTCCCTGCTTTGATAAAGCATGTTGGACTTTTTCCAGCGAACATTTTCCCTGAGCAACAGACACTTGCACAAAAACCATTCTTCTTACCATGCGATATAAAAACGCATCCGCTCTGACTTCGAACTGCCACTCACCATCGGGCATTTTCTTCCATTTGGCTTTTGTCACCGTGCGCACTGTCGTGCCTCGCGGGGCGGGCGTCGTCCGTGAACCAATGGCCGCAAAATCATGTCTACCGAGGAAAATGCCTGCGTTTTGTTCGAGGGCATCTTCATCCACAAGAGGCCATGTGCGCCACAGGTATTTCTCTCGCAGCGGGTCGCGAATCGGTTCGAAATATACCCTGTAAAGATACTCCCGTGCAGTAGCATCAAAACGCGGATGAAAATCTGGCGAAGCGGGTCTCAGGTTTCTCACTGCAAGATCAGATGGAAGATGCTTGTTGAGCGCCCAAAGCAATTTATCTGCTGAGTGTGTCCATTCGAGATCGAATGAAGCCACCTGCCCTGTTGCATGAACACCTGTATCCGTCCGGCCAGACATCAGGATCGCCCGATCAGACCAACCCAACTTGCGGAGCGCTTTTTCAAACTCGCCCTGCACCGTGCGGAAGTTTGCCTGCCGTTGGCTTCCGCTAAAACCACTGCCGTCGTAGGCAAGAATCACCAGGTACCGAGCCATTTGCAGTAATCAGTGAACAGTAATCAGTGACTGTTCACTGATTACTGTTCACTGAACTATTCTTCAACCAGCTCAAGCAGTACCATCTCAGCGGCATCGCCACGGCGTGGTCCGAGCTTCAGCACGCGGGTGTAACCACCGGGGCGTGTTGCAAAGCGGGGAGCGATCTCATCAAACAAACGCTTAATGAGCTGGTTATCGCCCAAACGTGAAATGGCCAGACGGCGCGCATTAAGTTTCTGGACGTCGGTGCCGCTTGCGCTGTTACGGGCAAGTGTGATCAAGCGCTCAGCATCGCCGCGAATCGCGGCAGCTTTGGCTTTGGTGGTTTGAATCCGCTCGTGCGTAAAGAACTGTTTGATCAGGTTTCGCCGCAGGGCGATACGCGCGCCTGAAGTGCGTCCTAATGTATAACCTGCTATTTTATGTCGCATCTCTAACTCTCCGAGGATGTATCATCTTTCATAAAGCCCTTTTCGCGCATCTTATCACGAAGTTCGTCGAGACTTTTTTCGCCAAAGTTACGGATGGACATGACCGCGGTCTCGCCTTTCTCAAGGAGGTCGAGCACGTCACCGACGTTTGTGATGCCAGTCCGCTTCAATGAGTTGAAAACGCGCACAGAAAGATCAAGGGCTTCCACTGGTGTTTCTGCCAGTTCACTGCTCAAACGGCTGCCAGAGGATTCACGTTCCACTGCCACAGCGAGCATTTCTTCATTAATACCTGCGATATAGCGCAAGTGATCAATAAGGACGCGAGCCGATGAGCTGAGGGCGCGTTCGGGCGAGACGGTGCCGTCTGTCCAGATCTCTAAAATTAATTTATCATAATTCGTGCTTTGACCCACACGGGCAGAAGCAACTTCCCAATTGACACGTTTCACCGGACTGTAGATCGCATCCACAGGAAGTTCACCAATGGGCATGTGTCCGGCGCGCTCATTGGCTGGAGAATATCCGCGCCCACGCTCAACCGTAAATTCAATATCAAGTTTAGTCTTGGCGCCATCCACAGTGAATAAATATGTATCAGGGTTAACGATCTCGATCTCGGCCGGGGCGATGATATCGGCCGCAGTGACTGTGCCTTCACCACGCACCTCAAGCTGCATGCGGGCGCTATCTACGCCATCCATCTTGATGCGGATTTGTTTAACCTGCAGCATGACCTGAATTACATCTTCACGGACACCAGGAATGTCTGTAAATTCATGCAAGACATCCGCAATACGTACAGATGAAATAGCGGTTCCCTCAAGAGAAGAAAGTAAGACGCGGCGAAGTGCATTGCCTAACGTCACACCATAACCACCTTCGAGCGGACTAATTGTAAATTTGCCGTAATTTCGAGACTCAGCTTCACGCTCAATTTTGGGCATAACCATGTTAGTGATGATACCTGTCAAGGTTCACCTATCCCTTTTACTAATGCGCAGGGCCGGGCACCAGACGTGCGGACCGACTCAAATCGCAACTGGAGAATTTAGCGTCTGGAGTAGTATTCGACGATCAACTGTTCGTCGAGACTTCCGTCAATTTCAGCACGTTCTGGCATACGAGCCAAGGAACCCGCCATGGATTTTATATCACGGCTTAGCCAACTTGGAGCGGTACGCTTTTCAGTATATGCGCTCAGGTCTTTGAAATAAGTCAATTTACCTGACCCCTCACGCATTGCGATCGTGTCTCCTTCACCAAGGAGCATGGAAGGCACATCGGCGCGGCGGCCATTGACAGTGAAATGTCCATGCGAAACAAGCAAACGAGCCTGTGAACGGCTGGATGCAAATCCGAGTCGGAACACCACGTTATCGAGGCGGGATTCAAGGATCTGAAGCAGGGTCAAACCTGTTAGACCGCGGCCGGTAATGGCGTGGTCATAATATCGGCGGAACTGACGTTCCATTACACCGTAAATGCGGCGAGCTTTCTGTTTCGCACGCAATTGACGGGCAAAATCGGAAACACGTCCCGTTCCCATACCTTTACCCTTACCGCCGCCTTTTCCTGCGGTTCGGCCGTGCTGGCCGGGGGCAAAGTCTCGCTTTTCAAAAGAACATTTAGGTGTAAAACAACGTTCTCCCTTAAGAAAAAGCTTTTCGCCTTCGCGTCTGCAAAGTTTACAAACCGGACTTAAATTTTTAGCCATATAATAATAACCTCATCGATTACACGCGTCGCTTCTTCGGAGGCCGGCAGCCATTATGTGGGACCGGTGTAATATCCGAGATGGCGCGAACTCTCAAGCCCAGAGATTGGACGGCGCGAATCGCATTCTCGCGTCCAGGGCCAGGGCCTTTTACAAAAAGCTCTACTTCTTGCAAGCCTAATTGTTGGGCGGCTTTTAAAGCCTGTTCAGCAGCAAGGCGGGCAGCAAAGGGTGTGCTCTTGCGAGACCCTTTGAAACCAGCGGAACCAGCGGAACCCCAGGAAATTGTATTGCCTTCTGTGTCTGTAACAGTCACAATGGTGTTATTGAAGGAAGCAAAAATATGCACCTGTCCGGAAGACAGGGTGCGCTTCCCTTTTTTTGCGCCCGATGGGCGGCGGGTGGAACGTACACTCTGAGCCATTTTTGTTTATACCTTTCGGACAGGATTACTTCTTAGCGCCCTTACGACGACCACGACCGGCAACTGTTTTCTTGGTGCCTTTTCGAACGCGGGCATTTGTCTTGGTACGCTGGCCTCTTACGGGCAGGTTACGACGATGGCGCAAACCGCGATAAGACCCGATCTCGATCAGGCGCTTAATGTTCATTTGAACTTCGCGACGCAAGTCACCTTCAACCTTGAAGTTTTTGGAAATAAATTCGCGAATTGCGGCAACTTCCGCTTCGCTTAAATCTTTAATGCGCGTATCAGGATTAATTTTGGTGTGAGCCAAAATTTTCTGTGCGCGGGTTGGCCCGATACCAAAAAGGTAGGTTATGCCAACTTCAACCCGTTTATTGCGGGGTAGATCAACACCTTCAATTCTCGCCATAGGTCACCACACTACCCCTGTCTCTGCTTATGTTTTGGATTTTCGCAAATGATAAAGATAACTCCCTTGCGCCGAACAATACGGCACTTGGCACAACGTTTGCGAATGGAGGGCGAAACTTTCATAAATTCAAGCTCCTTGCTTACGGCCATCCTGGGATGACCAAAGGTCTAATTATACTAGTTGTTTTTCAAACCGTCTATCTTATTTAGGTTGCCATCTTGATTTATAAGACGGTCAGGATGAGTGGGTCTCCATCGGTTACCGCAATCGTATGTTCAAAATGCGCGGTCAATGACCCATCCGCGGATACAACTGTCCACTTATCAGGCAGGACACGGGTTTCATGCGTCCCAATCAACACCATCGGTTCAAGAGCAATTGTCAAACCGGGGCGGAGTAACAATCCGCTGCCAGCAACACCGATGTTTGGCACTTGCGGGCCTTCGTGCATTTTGCGCCCGACACCATGCCCTGTATACTCACGAGTCACGTGGAAACCAATGTTTTCAACGTAACTTTGTATCGCCGCCGAAATATCACCTGTGCGTTTGCCTTTACGCATGTTTTCGATGCCTGCAAACAACGCGCCTTCGGTAACTTCAAGAAGTTTCGCCGCCTGGGGAGAAATCTTCCCCACTCCGGCAGTGAAAGCGGAGTCTGCAACGAAACCTTCATGGATCGTGCCGCAATCTATTGAAACGATATCCCCTTCCTTCAACTTGCGCATCGGGTGGGGAATTCCATGCACCATCTCGTCATTGATACAAACAGTAATGGATGCGGGGAATGGCGGGCGGCCATAATCCTTGAACGGCGATATACATCCGAATGACTTCAACACTTCCTCAGCAGCCGCGTTGAGTTCTGTTGTTGCCACACCGGGTAGTAAACATTTTCTAACTGCCGCCAGAACGGTTGCATTGATGCGGCCTGCCTCGCGCATAATCTTAATCTCGGCAGGGGTCTTCAATTTAATCTGGCGTTCCCAACTCATTTTATTAACCTACTTTTCAACAGAGCCTTGCATTACCAACTCTGCATACTCACGAATAATTATTTCTTCAGTGCAGACAGCAAATCTTTTGTCACTTGCTCAACCGCCTGTGCGCCATTTATTTCGATCAATTTTCCGCGCTTGCGATAATATTCGACAAGCGGCATGGTTTGTTCGAGATAGACATGGATTCTGACCGCTATTGTCTCTATCTTGTCATCTTCCC
>JANODZ010000145.1:0-1998 GCA_031412935.1 Anaerolineales bacterium | reverse complement strand
CTACGACCCCGATCACCCGCTGGATGCGCGCATCATGTCCGCTGGCAGCAGCGCGCTGATGTGGATTCTGCCCGGCATCACAGGTATATTAGGAATTGCGTTTGCTGGAGCTGTGTTGGTGGTGAAAAAGGTGATGGCGGTTTAAATACGCAACGATTTATTTTGGGAGAATAATCATGAAAACAAAGCGTATGCCTTTTAGAGAAGAAATGATTCCAGAAGCAGGAAACCTTTTGGCGCAGCGTCATAAACGTAATCGCACGAGTTTACCTTTATTGCCCATTCGCTTTGAAGATACAGCTGTGGCAACAAAAGCTGTAGAAGCTTTATGGAAGGAGAAATATAAAGGTGGATATGCCGCCTTCCGTGACGGCAAGATGACCGCCTATTTGCTTGGTAATTTCACAGCCCAGCCCTGGGGTCGTTGTGGATATGTCTACCTGCCTGGATATGCTTTGGCTGAAGGCGAAAGAGTTGAGACTATTCAAGATTTATATGCTTTATTGGGCGATGACTGGGTGAAGAAGGGCATTTTCAGTCATGGTTTATATATTTCTGCGGCGGATGCGGATGTAATAGATGCATTATTTTCAATTGGGTTTGGCAAAGAACGTGTCGATGGTTTAATGGATTTACGTACTCTGGTCATTCCTAAAGTTGATGAGCCTTCGGGAATTACCATTCGACGCGCAGGGAAGGGCGATCACGATCATTTAGCCAGCTTATCGCATATTATCATGACCGCACTGGCAGAAGCTCCTTACTGGCATCCCACCATCCCCGAAGATTGGGAAGAATTTCGTGCAGGCTGGGCTGAACTCGCCGATGAAAAAGACTGGACCATTTGGTTGGCGCTTGAAAACAACAAGCGAAGCAGTCCTGCGGACAAGCGAAGCGGCCCTGTGGGTGAAGCGCTTGGCGCGATCGCTTTTCATCCAGGGAAAGAGCATGATACGGGTTTGCTCATTTCACCGCGCACAATCGAATTAAGCGTGGCGGCAACAAAACCGGAAGCACGCGGACGTGGAATCAGCACCGCCCTGACTTGGCATGGATTAGCTCAAGCACGGGAGGCCGGAATTGAAATTTGTTATACCGATTGGATCAGTTCCAACTTGTTGGCATCCCGTTTCTGGCCGCGTTTTGGTTTGATGGATGCTGCCTATCGCCTGTCAAAAAGAATTGACCCGATGATCGCGTGGACGAAAAACAATAAGATGTAGAACTTCGCTTATAATCCCATCCATGTCACCTTCAACGAAATCCTATTTCGGCGCGAGCGCGTTAGTCACTGGGATCATTTCCGCAATATTTTCGATAGCTTCTTATGGCATTGTTTTTTTAAATATCAGCCCGAAATTATTCGATCAGTTAAATAATCTGACTGCCCTGGTTTTTTGTTCTTTAACGCCTATCACTTTAATTTTAGGCATTCTCGGTCTTACACGAAAAAAGGATAATATTTTATACTCCGTCATTGCGATTGGGTTGGTCACCCTGCCCGCTTTGGTATTAACAATAACCTTTATTAATTCTTTGAGCTAAAAATCCAGTCCGGGAAATGATCAAGGCTCGATCAGTACTTTTAATACACCTGCCCGCGCGGCATGATCAAACCCCTTGATAACATCCTTTAATTTATATTCAGCAGCGATCAACTCAGTGGGGTCTATTTCGCGTGTTTCCAATAACCTTAATGCAGGCTCAAATGGACCGCAGCGCGAACCAAGCACGGTAATCTCATCCACGACGATTGACGAAAAATTTACGGTCATCTCGCCTTTGTAAGTTGATTTCAATAAGATCGTCCCACGCGGACGAATCGCTTTTCTCGCCAGATTGAATCCATCCGGCGAGCGCGGAGCCTCCGCGGTGATCACCGACTCGGGCGGTCTGCAGCGAGAGGCCTACTGGCTGGGCACTCCGTGCATCACCATTCGCGGAGAGACCGAATGGGAGGAGACGCTCGCCGCCGGCGCGAATCGCCTCGTGACACCA
>JANODZ010000144.1:0-4022 GCA_031412935.1 Anaerolineales bacterium | reverse complement strand
GTCCTCCGGCAGCTCGTCGCGCCGCGCCGCGCGGAACTCGTCGAGCGTCGTGCGCCAGAGTGGAGGCGCATTGAAATCGGGCAGGAGCTCGATCCCTTCACGCATCAAGACGCCGCTCCCGGGATTGACCGCCAACTCGCGCATATCCGGGCGGCGCCCCAAAGAGACGGCTGACTGAGTGCTGTTCGCGATATTCAGACATGTCGATGCGCACGAGCGCTTCCTCATCATCAAACATAAACCAGGCGAGCGCTTTTGCCAGCTCGGTCTTTCCGATGCCGGACGGGCCAATAAAAATAAATGAGCCGATCGGCCGCGACGGATCTTTCAAACCGGAACGTGCGCGGCGGATTGCATCGGAGACCGCGCGAATAGCTTCCGCTTGACCAATGATCCGTTCACTCAAACGCGCTTCCATGTGCAGCAGTTTTTCTGATTCGGTTTCGAGCATTTGATTAAGAGGGATACCCGTCCATTGATGTACAACTGAGGCGATATCATCCACATCCACCACTTCATCGAGTTGATGTTCGGTTTCCCATTTATCGCGTTTTTCCCCGTATTCAGTTTCAAGGCGTAATCTTTCAGCTTTCTTTTGCGCGGCGCGTTCGTAATCGCGTTCCAAACCCGCCTGCTCTTCTTCGGCACGCAAACGATCCAGATCTGTTTTCATACCTTTAAGATCAGGGGGCATCGAAAAAAGCGCAACCCGTACTTTCGCGGCGGCTTCATCCATCAGATCAATGGCTTTATCAGGCAGGTGACGATCTGTCACATAACGATCCGCGAGACGGGCGGCAGCGGTCAGAGCCTCATCCGAAAAATGGACCTTGTGATGCGCCTCATAGCGGTCACGTAAACCGTGCAGCATCTTGATCGTATCATCCACACTAGGCTCATCAACATGAATGGGAGCGAAGCGCCTTTCAAGCGCGGCATCTTTTTCAATGTGCTTATGGAATTCATCCAGCGTGGTGGCGCCGATACATTGCAGCTCACCGCGCGCCAGGGCCGGCTTGAGCATGTTGCTCGCATCCATTGCGCCTTGAGCGGCTCCTGCTCCGATGACCGTGTGCAGCTCGTCGATCATCAGAATCACATCCCCTTTCGCCCGTTGGACTTCATCCATCACGGCCTTGAGGCGTTCTTCAAATTCACCGCGGAAGCGCGACCCAGCGATCATCGCGCCAAGGTCAAGCGCTACGACACGTTTGCCGGAAAGAATTTCAGGCACATCATTATTGGCGATCTTTTGCGCAAGGCCTTCTGCAATTGCAGTCTTACCCACACCGGCTTCACCTATCAACACAGGATTATTTTTTGTACGGCGGGACAGAATCTGAATGACCCGTAAAATTTCCTTATCGCGGCCGATGACGGGATCGAGCTTTCCCTCACGAGCGAGCTGGGTTAAGTCTCGTGAATATTTTTCGAGCATGCGGTATTTTGTCTCTGCCTGCGGATCCGTAACCCGCTGTCCGCCGCGCAGATCTTGAATCGAATCATAAACCCGGTCGCGTGTCAGCCCCGCGCTTTCTAAAATGCGCGCGGCGGGCGTATTGCGTTCAGTGAGAATGGCAAGGAAAATATGCTCGGTGGAAATGTACTCGTCTTTCAGACGATTCGCTTCCTCGTTCGCAAGGTCAATAATCCGCTTGACGCGCGGCGTAATAAAGATCTGTCCCGCGCCGCCGCCGAAGATATTGGCCTTCGGGCTGGCGCGTAAAGTGGCGTCGAGTCGCTCGGTCAACGCTTCAGCGCTAACATTCAATTTTTCAAGAATTTGGGGAATCACCCCGCCCGGCTGTTCGATCAAAGCCAGTAGAATGTGTTCAGTATCAATCTGGTTATGTCCATAGCGCTGAATGATCTCGGCGGCGCGCTGGGCGGCCTCCTGCGCTCTTTCGGTAAATCTGTCAAATCTCATCATAATGGTATGACCTCCTGCTCGAACCGGAAAACCCTGCTCTTACAATACTCAGCATTATAACAAATGCAAGGTTAGCGCATGATAGGTAAGGCATAAGAGATGTATAAGAATAAGCGACTATAATATCTCAAATGTCTTCCATCACCCTCTCCACACGCGCGGAACCTCATCCACACCTGCGCCCGCTCAGTATTTTACGTGACCTGCCCGCCGTGGCAGACCTGATTGAGCTGTGCTTCTCCAACACAATGGATAGTGAAGGCAAACAATATTTGCAGGATATGCGCCGCGCCGGCAGTGATAATTCATTTTTGCAATGGGCTAATCGTACTGCCAATACTACTTCCCTGCCTTTAAGCGGATATGTTTGGGAAGAGAATGGAAAGATCATTGGTAACGCCAGCCTCGTCCCATTTCGACACCAAAAACAACGCATCTACCTTACCGCAAATATAGCGGTCCATCCGGATTTTCGCCGCCGCGGCATTGCGCGCGCGCTCACCGAGCGTGCCATGCAACACGCCCACGAAAAAAAAGTAAATAATATCTGGCTTCACGTCCGCGAGGATAACCCGGGCGCAATAGATCTTTATACCAGGCTGGGATTTATTGAACGCGCCCGACGTACTTCATGGCAGGCAGCCACCGACCCGCATGGCCCGATTCTTCAAACTGACCTGACCCTCACAAACAGGAATTCAGGCGATTGGCCGATTCAGCTCGGCTGGCTTTCGCAGCACTATCCCGACTTTTTGGCTTGGCACCGTAACTGGAACTTTAACGCCCTTCGGCCGGGGTTGTGGAACTGGCTATATTTATTATTCGTGGATATCAACGTCCGTCAATGGGCGGCGGTTAGAAATAATAAAATGGAAGCCGCGCTCGCGTGGATCCCCTACGGGCGAGGCGAATCTCTTTTTGTTGCAACCGGCGCAAGGTCAGATCCAGCGGCTGTAACAGCCCTACTCTTACAAGCACGGCGTGATTTAGCGCGCTCCCATCCAAGCATTGCACTTGAATTCCCGTCCAGCGAATTTGACGGTGCGATTCTTGCCGCGGGATTCAAATCAGTACGCACCCTGATCTGGATGCAAGCAACTTTATAGCCTTCCCTGCGTATTTATAGCTAAACAAGATGGCATCAAGGTCTTGTATCATAATAAGGAGTTAATATGACAAAATTTATTATTCGTTGGACGATCAATGCCGCCGCATTATATGCTGCTATTTTAATTGTGCCGGGTATTGGCTATGACGGCAAGTGGACTGGTGTGATCTGGCTGGCGCTTATTATTGGCTTGCTAAACGCACTCGTAAGACCCTTACTCAAATTCCTCACCTTTCCGCTCATCCTCCTCACGTTGGGGTTGTTTTCAATTGTTGTTAACACGCTGATACTTCTACTCACCAATTCGATCGGGCAGGCGCTTGGACTCGGTCTTAGCGTTGATGGTTTCTGGCCCGCATTGCTAGGCAGCCTGGTCATCAGCCTTGTGAGCGTGGTCATGAGTGTAATATTCCATGATGAACTAAAGGGAAGAAAAGGGAAGTAGAAATAAGTAAAAGAGGTTCGGCATATCACAATGTCGAACCTCTTTTACTTTTGTGTTATGACGAACTTTGAAGCAAGTTATTTAATAAGTAAAGCCGATGCACTTAACATCTTGACAATCGGGCGCGGAATAAACATCTTAAACATTATGTGCCTTTTCCAATAAACAACGAAATTGTTCCAAATACAAAATTGAAGAACTGCAGTTGGTTATATGCCAGCAGGATTAAAAATGCCAATAGTCCGCTTTGAAACCAGCGGTTTCCCGCCAGCGGCGCAAGCGAAAACGCAGCAAAGAAGACCAAGGCGTAGGCCCAATCGGGCGAATACAGGAATGGCTCGTATCCATAGTTAAGATGCAAGACGAAGTTGAATAAAATACTTAATACAAAAGCTAGAGACAAGTCCGCTTTGCGGGTGCGGATGATGTTTCTCAGGAAAAACAAACCAGATATCAAAAGTAAAATTGCCCAAAACAAGACCAGCACATTCCCCAAACCAGCATACGAACTATAGGAAAATGTCTCAGGCGCGATCTTG
>JANODZ010000143.1:0-5267 GCA_031412935.1 Anaerolineales bacterium | reverse complement strand
TCCGCCGGGGATGCCGGGCGCGCGCTTGTCCTCGCGGACGGGTCCCGTGATGATGACGGACGACTCTTGCGGCAGGCGCGAAATTTGGTCGAAGGTCTCAGGTTGAAAGTCACCTTTGAAGGCAACGCATTGTACGAAGCCAGAGCCGTCGCGCACAAGCAAAAATACCAGTTTGCCTTTGTCTGTGCGGTTATAGACCCAGCCCTTGATGGTGACTTCTTTTTCGACGTAGTTTGAAATTTTTGAAACGCTGATGGTTTCAGCCATGTGATGTGTCCTTTTTGCTTTTATTTGGTTTATCCAGCTTGTCTTTGGCGAATAACTTTGATGACTTCAGGGATTTCGTTTTGAATATTTCCACGAAATGCGGATTCTAAAAATCGCCATTTTCCATCGGGCAAGCGTTCTTGAAAGTGATGTGGGTAACTCGTCATGCCAGTTAAAGCGGGGGAATTTGGATGAGGAAAGTCGTCCCAGCCGAATGATCTTTTATCGCCAGCGTATGGCAAAGTTAAGTCGATCATTGCGTAAGAATAACTATTGGTGGTCGGGTCAAAATGAATATCAAGAAATGTAGATGCGCTGATAAACGCGCGTATTTTTCCGCCTGTGAGTTGAACCTCGGAAAACAAGCCGCTTTCCTTCAATAATTGCGCGACAATTGTATGCCAGGCGTTCACACAGTCTCCAAAAAATGGGTGAGATTTTCCAGCTCATTTTGAATTGCGCGCCATTCCAACAAGTCGGTATAAAGAGTATGGTCATCAGCGGAAACGCCTTTGTTTACCAACACCTCTAAATTTGAGACATCCAGATAAAGCTCACTTAATTGCCCTGCCCGTCGACGCAAGTCAATGATTCGTTGTAAAGTGGCTTGTGCGATGCCGCGCTGGACAATTTCATCTTCATTGACCAGCATAAGCTGCTTTAGATGGTCAAGTAAATTTTGGGTATGAGAGGTAAGCGCCATTTTTTACTCCTTATCAGTGCGTATGTAGATCCAGCCTTTGATGGTGACTTCTTTTTCGACGTAATTTGAAATTTGCGAAACGTTGATGGTTTCAGCCATGTAGAAATCCTTTTTTCGTTAATTGTGCCAATTATAGCAGATGGAAGGATTCATCTTACACACTCTCCGTTTGTTTAATAAGGGTTTCATGAACAACTTATCTAGTAGGAGGAGCGTATAATAAGCAGGTAATTTGAAAATTCATTTGTTTAAGAGGAATAAATATGTCAACTCGTTACAAAATACGTCAAAACCTGATCTCCATTGGAGACGACTTCTGGATCGAAAATGCAGAAGGCAAAAAAACCTTCAAGGTGGATGGGAAGGTGCTGCGCATCCGCAAGACGCTGGTGTTTGAAGATGCGCAGGGCAGGAAACTCGCCCAGATTCAGCAACGCCTGTTGACCATTCGCGAAACGATGGTGATCGATGATGCGGATGGAAAAGAGATGGCCGTGATTAAAAAAGCGCTCATTGCCCCGTTGCGTGACCGCTGGACTGTCAAGGTCAAGAATGGGGAAGATCTGGATGTGCAGGGCAGCATCCTCGACCATGAATATACGATCAAACAAGGTCGCAATAAGGCCGCTGAAGTTTCGAAGAAATGGTTCAGCATTACGGATACCTACGGCGTGGAGATTGATGCTGGGCATAACGACATCCTTATTCTTGCGGTGACGGTCGCCATTGATATGATGGCGCATCCCGACAAGAAAAAAGAGAAAAACAAGAAGGATAAGTAAACCCAGATTTCGGAAATCTTTAAGACTTCCGAAATCTATTTAATTATTTTTCCAAATCGTTTAAATAATTACGAACCTCATCAGGAAGGTCGTAAGACTTGATGTAATTCATCACTTGGGCTTTGTATTCTTCCTTTCCCCCAAAATTTTCAATAATAAATTCCCTATCCAATAGTTTTCCATTTCGTAATCCTATCCAATCCAAATAATTGGAGAATTCCCATTCATCGGGAGTAAATACCAATCCATCTTTGACAGGATTCGCGTGAATGTAAATACACAGAATTAATAAATGCTTGTAACTAGTGATAGGCTTGCCTTGAAATTGTCCCTGAAATAATGATCCAACTCGATCAAACCTCTTGTTAATTGCTTTTGTATAAGAAATTCCAAATTTTTGCATGGCAAGAGAGATTTGTTTTGAGGTGTTTGAGTTTGAGAGTTCCGAAGTTTTTAAAACTTCGGAACTCTGTGAAGAGCGAATTCTAACTAAAACATGATAATGTGTTGGCATAAGGCAATAAGCAATAACCTCTACATATGAAAGAATATATTTCTGAATGCCTTTTAAGAAATATAAGTAATTATCCCGCTCAAAAAACACGGCTTGACGATTATTGCCGCGATTGTAAAAGTGATAATACTGATCTGGAACAAAAGGAATATTTCTTCGTGGCATAGGATTGCAATAGACTTCCGAAGTCTTCAAGACTTCAGAAGTCTGCTATTTAACTCTTTCACCAACAACTCTTTTGCCACATTTGGGTCCGCCTTGCCTTTGGTGGCGCGTGCGACCTGTCCCATCAGCCATTGGAGGATGGTCTCTTTGCCGGCCAGGAATTGCTCCACTTCTTTTGGATTATCACTCAGAATTTTTTCGATGGCTTCCTGAATAAAACTCGTATCTGAAACCTGTGCGAGATTTTTATCTTTGACGATCTGCGCGGGACCGCCGCCCTTCTTTAACATTTCGCCAAATACGATCTTCGCCGAGTTGGCGCTGATGATTTTATCTGTGGTCATATCGATCAGTTGCGCAATTGATTCTGTCGAAAGAGTAACATCTTTTAGTTCCACACCTGAATCATTTAAGTAGCGTGAGAAATCGCCCGCGATCCAAGAGTGAATGGCTTTGGCGGGACTCTTGGATTTGGAGAGCACACTTTCAAAGAAATCTGCCAATGCTTTTTCGGATGTAAGGAAACCCGCTTCTTTTTCTTTAAATTCAAATTGGTTCATGAACCGTTGCGTTTTCGCATCTGGAAGTTCTGGCAATTGCGCCTTAACCGAGTCGATCCATGCGCGGTTGAGTTGAAGCGGGGGCAGGTCGGGTTCGGGGAAGTAGCGGTAATCGTGCGCGTCTTCCTTGCCGCGCTGTGTAACGGTCACGCCGCGCGCTTCATCCCAGCCCAATGTTTCCTGCACCACTTCGCCGCCATTTTCATAGATTTTAATTTGACGTTCGATCTCATACGCGGACGCGCGAGTCAGCGCGCGGAAGCTGTTTAGATTCTTGATCTCGGTCCTTGTTCTTAACTCAGAGCTGCCACTCGGCCGGACGGAAATATTCGCCTCGAAACGCAGGACACCTTTTTCCATATCCCCGGAGTTGACTCCCAGATAGCGCAAGATGGCGCGAATTTTGGTCGCGTATGAAAGCGCGGCTTCCACTGTCCGCATGTCTGGTTCGGAGACGATCTCAAGCAGCGGCACGCCGGCGCGGTTGAAGTCCACCAGGGCGTAGTTTTTTTCGTGAAATAACTTAGCGGTGTCTTCTTCGATATGTACACGCCGAACGACCACCCTCATCCCCAACCCTTCCCCCGAAATGGGAAGGGAGCCGTTCCCCTCTCCTTTTGGGAGAGGGGCTAGGGGTGAGGGAACATCTATATCCAGATAGCCTTTGGATGCAATCGGCAATTCATATTGAGATATTTGATAACCTTTGGGCAGGTCTGGATAAAAATAATTTTTGCGCGCAAAAGTATTGAACTCGTTGATCGAGCAATTCAAAGATAAGCTCACTAATATAGCTTGCTCAATTGCTTTTTTATTTAATACAGGCAATGCCCCAGGCAAACCCGTGCAAACGGGACAAATAAATGTATTCGGCTCTTGCGCGTTGGAATAATCCGCGGAGCAGGAGCAGAACATTTTTGAGTTGGTCTGCAGCTCGGCGTGGATTTCAAGTCCGATGACGGGTTCGTATTGGGTCATAGTTGGTTGGTCTCGTGGCTGGTTAGTTTTTAGAACGCTCGTGCTATAATTTCTTTAATCAAATCTAAAGGAGCAATTTACGATATGAATGCAAATGCCTTTCGCCATTTTTATAACTATCACTTCGCTGAAAATCGCAAAATCTGGGATCACATCGCTTCATTGACCCTTGAACAGTTCACTCAAAAAGTAGATTACTCGCGCGGGTCAGTTCGGGAGCAGGTTGTTCATCTCTTCGATGCGGAAGAAATGTGGTTCAGTGAACTGCGCGGTGTTGAACCTTCTGAGCCGCTCCCTGATACCGTTGAAGCGGATGATCGTGAAGCTATTCGTGAATTCCTAGATAAGGCGGAAAATAATTCACGCGCCTATCTTGCCGAGTTGCAGGATGATATGTTGTTTTCCAAGCCGATCAAGGAACCCGAAGAAGATCAAATCCTGGCTGTCTGGCAGGTACTTTTGCATGTGGCTAATCATGCCACCGATCATCGCGCTCAATTGCTCAGGGTATTACATGATCTGGGCGTTGAGACGGTACATCAAGATTACATTTTCTATGTCTATGATAACCCGTAGTAGTGGAGTCCGATGATGGGTTCGTGTTTTGGTTGCATAGTTAGTATCGTAGTTGGATAGTGATCAGCGAACAGTCGCCAGCTTTTGGGCAATTCTTGTTTTCGCAGTATACAAGAGCAATACTGAATATATCTTATGAAAAGGAAGCAGGGTTATAAAAAACAACCCAATTGACGATTTTCCTGTTTTGCCTTTTGTTGTAGGAGCAATGCCTGTCCCAAAATACAATTGCGTTCTTGGATTTTCTTTTGTGCCAATTTGATTTACCATAAACCAAGACCTTGTACGTTCGAGCATATCGCACATTAATAATTCGTTTTCCCTGCGGTTTTCAACAGTCCATGCGGCAAACTTATTTGTTTTGTTTTCAGTCAATTCTTTCGCTTGCATATCATTGGAGGGTTTTAGAACGGTCCAGGCCAGTATAAAACGTTCAAGTTTAAACAGCTTTGTTGTGTAAAAACCAAAGACAAATTCCTCCAGAGAAATATGACCAGATAATTCTGTACGATAAGAATCAGCGAAACCATTTTCAAAATAAGAAGCCAGCAGAGAGTCGGGCAGGACTGCGCATTTTTCAATAGATAGCATATTGATTTCTCGCCTAATCGCTCTCAAAGGTTTGGGAGTTGTTTGTGCCAATCGGTTTCTTGTTGATATGCGTGACCAACCTGGAATAATGTTTGTTCATCCAGATGCTTGCCGATCAGCTGCATACCGAC
>JANODZ010000142.1:0-3963 GCA_031412935.1 Anaerolineales bacterium | reverse complement strand
CGGCTGAAGCACAACTGCACGCCAACCCTCACTTGCTCAACGAACCTGCGATTGTGTTGTCACATCCCAGTTGGCCTGGCGGCGTGGTGGGAAGTGTGGCCAATAAACTTGTCGACCGTTATCACAAACCCGCGATCTTATTAAATGAAACAGATGACGGAATCATGCGCGGCTCGGCTCGCTCGATTGAAGGTTTACATATTACCGAAGCGATTGCCACCCAAAAAAATATCCTGCGCGGATTCGGCGGACATCCCATGGCGGCGGGCATGTCTTTTGATGCGGATAAATTAACAGAGTTTCGCAAAGGGCTTGGCAAAGCGATTGAAATACAACTTGGCGATATTGTCTACGAAGCGCCTACTTTGCAAATTGACGCATGGCTGGAACTTAACGAACTAAATCTTGAATTGGCAACTTCACTGGAAATGCTCGCACCCTTCGGAGCAGGAAATCCAGCGCTAACTTTTGCAACGCGGGATCTCCAATTGAAATCTGTCTCAAAGATCGGAAAAGCAAAAGAACATCTTCGGATTAATATTGAAGATGAAAATGGAAATGTGCAAAGTATTTTATGGTGGGGCGGCGCGGACGAGGAACTTCCAGAAGAGGGAAGTAAATTTGATATTGCCTATTCATTACGCGCATCCACTTTTCGGGGAAATAAACAGGTCACATTACAGTTTGAAGAATTTAGAATTGTAGAAGAAGCAATTGCAGAGAGTAGAGAACAGAGAGCAGAAATCAGAGATTTGCGCCTCCAACCTTCAACTTTCAACCTTCAACCTTCGACTTTAATTTGGGCTGAAGGCGCGGATAAATCCAAAGGCAAATCGCGTTTTGAATTAACTCAAGCAGATGAATTTGCAATTTACACAACTCCCCCATCTCCTGTTGAATTGCGAAAAGTATTAGAAGTTGTGCAACCAAAAACAATTTATGTATTTGGCGTTCTTCCATCTCAGGAAAAACCCGAAGAATATTTAAACCGATTAGCTGGTGTATGCAAATTTGCTTTAAATAAAAAAGAAGGCAAGACAACCAATCAAGAACTTGCATCTGCAATGGCATCACGTGAAATTGCAATTGAAATCGGATTACAGTGGCTCGTCGCCAACGGCGGATTAACTGTGGATGTAGATGAAGGTCAAATCACTTTATCAAATGAAACGCAAGAGAAGAATCCTTATCTGCAAGCAGAGTTATTTACTGCACTAAAAGGGATTTTAAACGAGGCGTCTGCATATCGAAAATATTTTACAACAATAGAAGATTTAAAAATATTATTTCACTAGAGATGTTAAGAGATGAAATCTATTTACAAATTTTTCACAATTGCTCTTTTCACTAGTTTGGCATGTGGATCTGTTCAACTAGTAGATACCAATAAAGAAAATGCACCCAACACTCCTTTATTAGGAAGCCCCGGTCTTGAACTTGTAAAAAGTATTGAAGAAGTGGACATAGCAAATGCCACATTTATTTATTACGATATTTCAGGCAATACTGAAAATGAATTACGCCAACAACTAGATAGTTTATCCCCACGCGGATATGACAATTTCAAAGCCGATGCAACCACCAACTGGCGCATCAATTGGAGTTGGACTGGTTATGGAAATTCCACTTGTGATTTAACATCAGCAGAAGTTACATACAATATCGAAGTCACTATGCCTCGTTGGGAATCCCCACAAGATGCCTCACCTGAATTAGTTACAAAATGGAATAGCTATATTCAGGCACTTGCAGAACATGAAAAGGGGCATGTAGATTTTGTAGTAGAAAATTATCAATTCGTAGAAACTGCAATCAAAAATGCAACCTGCGACACTGCCGAATCTGCGGCGCAAGATGCGCTACTTCCCATCCGCCAACTTGACATTGATTATGATGCAGACACAAATCATGGAGCTACTCAAGGAGCAAGATTTCCGTAGTATTTTATTAAAACCCGTCTTTTGCCAGAGAGCGCAAAGAGACCTTTGAGAAAAGCTATTTTACTCATTTTTCACTGTGAACTCTGTGGCTAAACAAAAGGTTTTATTTATCGTAATCTATGAAATCATCCACCCCAAAACGATACTCGTAAACTCTCAATAATTCCCCCGCTTTCAGTAAAAATTCATTTTCAATGGGGCTATATTTCTGTTCATCTAATTTTTCTAGTGATTCTTTATAAGTAATCAATCTCTCACGAAAACTGATTGTAGAAGAGGCGGGCAAAAAAGATTCAATCTCACGAATCATATTCAATGTTTCTTGAATAACATTCAACGCGTTGGGTAATTGAATATTTTCATCTTCTAACTCTCTTAACACTTTACATTTGTATTTTCGGCAACTGCTCGGGTAATCTGGTGACGTATAAACTGTGCAAACTCCACCCTGCCAAACTGGACATGGCTGTGTAACCCGCGTTGATGTGGGTCATTCCGAATCACATTCAAACCCAACGCTTCAGATTTATCTAATTCATTGGCATTGAGCCGTACCCAAGCAAATAAATATCCACTGCAACATAGTCCGCAAGATTTACATACGGATTGGGATTCGTATACTTTCTCCATATTAAGAATGTCAGGGCGAAGTAAACTCGGCCAGACGTTTCATCAATTTATTCCCCAAACTTAATCCCCTGCGCCAAAGGCAAATCTTTCGACCAATTTATCGTATTCGTTTGTCGGCGCATGTAAACTTTCCAGGCATCCGAACCAGATTCGCGGCCGCCGCCGGTTTCCTTTTCGCCGCCGAATGCGCCGCCAATTTCCGCGCCCGATGTGCCGATGTTGACATTGGCGATGCCGCAATCAGATCCGCCAACGGAAAGAAAAATTTCCGCTTCACGCATTGAGTCGGTGAAAACGGCACTGGAAAGTCCCTGGGGAACGTCGTTATGAATATGAAGCGCGTCTTCAATGGTTTCATATTCGAGCAGGTATAAAATCGGCGCGAAGGTTTCGGTTTTGACAATTTCCGTCTGTGCGGGCATTTTGATAATAACAGGCTGAACAAAATTTGGTCCGAGATTTGCAAGCATCTCTCCGCCTGAAACAACTTCGCCGCCATCTGCCTTTGCCTTTTTGATCGCATCCATCATTTCTTCAATAGATGTATTCACAACCAAAGGTCCCATCAAAGTATCAGGCTGAAGCGGGTCGCCGATGCGAACTTGTTTGTACGCATTGACCAAACGCTGGGTTAAATCTTTTGCGATCGATTTCTGCATAATGATTCTTCGTGTGGATGTACATCTTTGTCCTGCTGTTCCAACGGCGCCAAATAAAATCGCGCGCGTCGCCATATCAAAATCTGCATTGGCTGTGACAATGATGGCATTATTACCGCCGAGTTCCAAAATCGTTTTTCCAAATCGCCTTGCAACAGTTTCAGAAACATGTATACCAACACTCGTCGAGCCGGTAAATGACACGAGTGGCAAACGTTTATCATTTAACATCAACTCGCCCACATCGCGTCCAGAGCCAATCGTTAAATTAAAAATTCCAGACAAGCCATGATCCGCCATCACTTGATTCGCAATATGCGTCACAGCAATCGCAGTCAACGGCGTATAAGATGAAGGCTTCCAAATTACAGTGTCGCCGCAAATCGCCGCAAGCGCAGAGTTCCACGACCAAACCGCAACAGGAAAATTAAACGCCGTCACCAATCCCACAATTCCCAGCGGATGCCACTGTTCATACATTCTATGCGACGCCCTTTCGCTATGCATCGTCAGCCCATACAACATTCGGCTTTGCCCCACTGCAAAATCACAAATATCAATCATCTATTGCACTTCGCCATGTCCCTCCGCGCGGATTTTTCCCATCTCAAGCGTGACTAAATCTCCCAACGGTTCTTTGAGTTGACGAAGTGCATTTCCCAACTCGCGGCTTCCGCTCCTCCGCGGCGAGCACCTTCCCAGCCATGGCGAGCTTGAGCGGGAGGTTGCCATAC
>JANODZ010000141.1:0-4487 GCA_031412935.1 Anaerolineales bacterium | reverse complement strand
TGCGCTTCGATGATCGGGCCTGTGATGTGAGAAGGGACCGTATCATAGTGATCGAATTCCATTGTAAAGTATCCGCGCCCACCCGTGATCGAGCGGAGTTGTGTTGTGTAGCGCAGCATTTCAGCCAGGGGCACATTTGCCACAATGACCGTGCTGCCGAGTTCCGAATCTGTACCTTGTACGCGGCCGCGGCGGGTGTTGAGATCACTCATCACATCGCCCATGTTCGCATCCGGCACAGTAACGCGAATGCTCATGATCGGCTCAAATAAAACAGGACCTGCATCATGTACAGCGAGTTTGAAAGCCTCGCGGCCTGCAATTTCAAACGCGAGAGGCTTGGAATCCACTTCATGTTCCTTGCCGTCGAAAACGATCACTTTGACATTGCTCATGGGATAGCCCGCGAACGCGCCGCGCTCCATCGTTGCCTTAATGCCCTTTTCGATCGGGGGCAAATATGTCTTCGACAAGTTCATGCCCACGAGCTCATCTGCAAATTCAAAGTCGGCGCTGGGTAAAGGCTCGATCCGAAGATGCACTTCGCCAAATTGACCGGAGCCGCCGCTTTGCTTCTTATGACGATATTGAGCGCTGGCTTTGCGCGTAATTCCTTCGCGATATGGAACGCGCGGCTCATGCGTCGCGAGACCTACTTGAAATTTATTTTGCGCGCGATGTAAAGCCGCATCAATATGCTGATCACCCATGCCCTGTAAAACAGTCTCATGCGTTATTGGATCGTTCTGCCAGATGAGGGTCATATCCTCTTCACATAACTTGGTTAGTGTCGGTGAAATCTTCGCGGCATCTGCTTGACTCTTCGGGGTGATTGCCACCCGATACAGGGCGGCGGGAAATTTCGGTTTTTCAATCGTAAGCGGATGACCCTTTTCACAAAACGTATCGCCTGTGCCTGTTGCGGTTAACTTTGATACAGCGGCGAGATCGCCGGCATGGATCACTTTTGCCGCAATCGCTTCCTTGCCGCGCTGAAAGTGCAAACCAGAAACACGTTCATCAACGCTCTTATTTTGATTCCAGACATGTGCCTCGGCTTGCATGGAACCGGAAAACACACGAAAGTAAGACATGCGGCCGACAAACGGGTCGGCTGTCGTCTTCCAGACATAAGCGGCTAATGGTTCGGTATCTAATGGCTTCAACGTCTCTTCGCCAGCTTTCCCTTTTGCAACACGTTTGGGTGCATTTAATGGAGAAGGCATGAGGTCAATGATGTCGTTGAGCAGGGCAATCGCGCCAACTTCATGCCCGCCAGCGGAGCAGAAGACGGGGACAAATTCTCCAGCGTAGACCACATCTTCAAGTCCGCGCACCATCTCTGCGTCGGAGAGAGAACCGTTCTCCAGGTATTTTTCCATCAGCTCATCTTCGCCCTCGGCCGCGGCTTCCACCAGCGCAAAGTGCGCTTTTTCGGCCGCATCTTTTAAATCCGCCGGGATCTCGGCAGTAGTATTGCCATCCCCGATATAGGCTTTCATGCCGATGAGATCGACCACACCTTTGAAGCCCGCTTTTTCGCCGATCGGCAAATGGACTTTGATGGCGCGCTTTCCATGCGCCTTTACAAACGCTTCAATCGCAAGATAAGCTTCTTCAAAATTGGCATTCTCGCGATCCATTTTGTTAATAACAAAAAAGCGCGGAAGCTTGAACTCGTCTGCGTATTTCCACGCAATTTCCGTTCCAACTTCCACGCCTGATACTGCGTCTACTAAAATAATTGCGCCATCCGCAACACTCAGGGCCGAGATGATCTCGCCTACGAAATAAGTGTAGCCCGGCGCGTCAATCACATTTATTTTATGGTCACGATGCTCAATCGGAATTACGCTTGCATAGATGGATATTTTTCGGCGATGTTCCTCATCATCATAATCTGACAGGGTCGTCCCGTCATCGATCTTGCCTTGTCGCGTGATCGCCTTGGTAGCATGTAAAAACGACTCTGCCAACATTGTTTTGCCCGCGCCTCCATGTGAAACCAGCGCGACGTTGCGTAAAAACTCGGTGGTATACTCTTTCATGTGAATAGCCTTCCTAGTTTGCAGGATATCAAGCAAGTACCATGATTGTAAAAGAACTCAATTGAATTGTCAAAGTGTGAAGGGTCACAGTTATAGCATGACATGTACTGCCTCTTTCATAAAGATTTAGGGTTTGGCAGAAAGAAAATAAGTTATTGGCCCAGGAAATTACGCAGGTTTCTGCAAACAAATGAGAACCGCATGAGTTTACTGTTTCGAGAATATTCCTTTGTTTTAATCTCCCTTGGTTTGATCGTCGCCGCAGGCTTCATCCTGCTGTCAAACAAACCCGGCTTTAACGATTTTCTTGCCTTCGGAGTCATCGTCTCCGGCCTGATTAGCGCCTGGGTCATTTTACACCCGGTCCAAACACCGCTAATGGATGATGCAAAAAGTGTGCAGTCATTAATCGGCTCCGGCACACCCGTGCTTCTTGAATTCCAATCTCCATTCTGCCTGAGTTGCACCGAAATCAAGCCCATCCTTGATGAGCTTGAGCAAGAACTTAATAATCAGGTCAGCATCGGCGTTCCGATCCACATCATCCGTTTAAACGTCCAGGAATCGGTTGGCATGGAGCTGGCTTCCGTTTACAATTTTGATTTCACTCCAACTTTTATTTTCTTCGATACACAAGGCAATGAAGTCTGGCGCATGGTCGGCGAATTCGATCCGCAAAAGGTACGCGACTCGCTCAAATGAGTTTTTTCCGCCGCTTTATCTTTAACCTTTGGTATTTTGGAAACCCACCCTGGGAAAGCGGCATCACCCCACCCGAACTCATTGAATTTATTCAAACTCACGCTTCGCGCCCAGGCCGCGCCATAGATCTCGGCTGTGGCAGCGGCACAAATATCATTACGCTTGCAAAATCAGGCTGGCAGGTCACAGGCATTGATTTCGCCGCACGCGCCATTCAAATAGCAAAACGAAAACTTAAACAACAAAAAATAAAAGCTCAACTGCGGGTCGGCGATGTCACCAACTTTAAAGTCGATTCTCAATTCGATCTCGCCTTCGATCTGGGCTGTTTTCACAGTTTGGAAAATAAAGCGGATTATCTGACCCAACTGGATAAGATCCTCGCCCCAAATGGATTCTGGTTAATGTACGGATTCATCAAACCAGAATCGGACCTTTCCGCGCCCGGGCTTGTTGAAGCCGACCTGAACATGATCACCGCCCGAGCATTAACCCTCCTCTCCCGCCGCGACAGCTTCGATAAATATAATCGTCCCTGCGCATGGTTTTTGTTTCAGAAGAAAACCAAGTAGACAGGTAAACAAGTACACATGTAAAAAAACGGAACACGCAACACGTTCCATTCATCCTTCATCCTTCATCATTCATCCTTGAAAACTCTCTTCCTCTTCCTCGACGGTATTGGGCTCGGCGAAAACGACGCCAATAAGAATCCCTTCGCACGCGCCAGAATGCCGTACTTGCAATCCCTGCTGGGTGGGCAAACGCTCATCCGCGAATCCGCGCCCTTCGAAGGTGACCGCGCTACATTACTCTCCATTGACCCAAACCTTGGTATACAGGGATTACCTCAATCTGCAACCGGACAATCCGTTTTACTTACTGGAATCAATATTCCGGCAGAATTAGGCTATCACTACGGCCCGAAACCAAACCCGGAAGTGGCGCAATATCTCGATGGAAAAACGATCTTCGCAAAAACTGTCAAAGCGGGTAAAAAAGCCGCGTTGCTTAATGCATATCCAGCCCGCTATTTTGAAGGGATCGATTCTGGAAAACGATTATATTCCGCCATCCCGCTCGCGTTGACAAATGCAGGTTTGCTGCTCTTCACACAAACCGACCTTAATGCAGGCCGCGCCCTTTCCGCGGACTTCACAGGCAAAGGCTGGCGTGAATTTATGAACTTATCCGATTCACCCGTATTCGAACCGGAAGAAGCCGGGAAAAAATTAGCCGGACTCGCACAGCAATACGACCTTGCTTTCTTCGAATATTGGGCAAGCGACTACGCAGGTCATAAACAGAATATGGATTCGGCAGTAAGGCAGCTGGAGACTTTTGACAGTGTGCTCAAAGGCCTGCTCGAAACCTGGCGCGATGAACATGGACTCATTCTACTGACTTCTGATCACGGCAACATGGAAGATTTGTCCACGCGCAAACACACCGCCGCGAATGTACCTCTACTAATATTTGGAGATAGAAAGTATCGCCGCGAATTTCAAAAGGATATTCATGATCTGACGGGAATTGCGCCTGCCATTTCGAGATTTTTGGAAATAAACTGACGATTTACGATTTGCGATTTGCGATTGACCTTCGACCTTCAACTTTCAACCTTCAACTTTCAACCTTCAACCTTCAACCTTCAACCTTCATCCTTCATCCTTCATCCTTCCCCTATGCTATCTCCCAGCGATCTCCTTCATCTCCCCTACACACCAGACCTAACCG
>JANODZ010000140.1:0-5785 GCA_031412935.1 Anaerolineales bacterium | reverse complement strand
CAGACCGCTTATTGTAGCCAAGCGCCTGCGCATATTGTTCCAGGCGTTCGATTCCCAACCCTTGTTTAATCTCATCCAGGTAGCCGCCGCCTAATTTATAAAAACATACATTGCTCGAGAATCCGATGCATTGCAGAAAATTGATCGGACCAAATCCCTCCGGTATTTTTTCATATATATGATCGACAAAGGGGCGTGTATTTTGACTTGTGCAAATATCGTTGGGATTAAATTTTTCACACAGCTCCAATTTACCGGGAGCATCAATAATTGTATTTAGATCGACAACATTTTCATTGATCGCGCCTGTGGCAGTCGACAACTTAAATACAGACCCGGGCGGGAATTCAGCAGAAATGGCATTATTTAACAGCGGACGACGTGGATCCTGACTCAATTGCTCGTAATAATACGAGGGGATAAACCGCGCAAACCGATTGTTTTCATAGGTGGGATAAGAAACCATCGCTAGGATCTCACCCGTTTTTGGGTTCATCGCGATCACCACGCCGCTTGAAATACGAATCGTATTAAAATAAGCATTCCAAAAGTTGATCTCTTGAATTAATGAAGCTTCTGCCACCGCCTGCAGGCGTGTGTCAATTGTTAAATATACATTATTCCCTGGCAACGTCGGGATGGGGGGCTGCAGATTACGAAGTTCCTTTCTGGCTACATCAACCTGAACTATACGCGAGCCATTCCGGCCAGCAAGAACTTCCTGTAAAGAATCTTCAACACCCGCGTAACCAATCTTATCGCGGTTGGGGATAAATCCCTTCGCACGATATTCATCTTCAAGGGACGCGGGAATGGGTCCTAGAAAGCCGACTAAATTAGACGTCAACGAACCTGTTGGAAATTCACGGATCGGTTCAATCTCCACTGAAACTCCCGGCCAGTCTTCAGACTTTTCCTCCACAACCCTGGCAATGTCAACTGAAACATTGCATTTAATTTTTACCGGGCTATAAGGTGCGAGCGAATCTTGCAGGGTAACAAGTTGTGTAATCCCCGGACCCGGCACGCATACTCCAAAAAGTTTTGAATTCTCCAACAATACTTTATCATCCGCGCGCCCACCCAAAGGAACATCAAGCAAATCAGATAGCTGCCGATAGATAGACTGAATATCCGAATCATCATCGGGTAACTCCGCAGGGGTAATGACGATATTATAAGATGCGACATTTCGCGCAAGAATAAATCCATTTCGGTCATAAATAATTCCACGCGGAGCGGGAATGCTTATTTCATCAGTGTAATTATCAACCGCGCTAATTTTAAAACTTTCTCCTTGAAAGACTTGAAGGTTGATAAGTCTGAATAGCAAGCCGGTAAAAACCAGGATGACCGCGAGGTAAACAGTTGCGAGACGCCCAGTCTCAAAACGGGCCGGGCGTGATGTGGAACCAGAGCTCATTCATACACCTCAGAAGGATAAACCCAGCGCGCCAAATCGCGCATGAAGGTATAGATCGGTATCGAAAATAACATATTAAGCAATAAACTCGGCAGGGTAATTGATCGCACCACTTCGCCAAATGAATAAGAAGTTCCCAAAATACCCAAAACAGCAAAAGATAATAAATGCAATAACAACGTTCCCGCCAGGGTAACACTAAACATAGCCAAGAGGGGCGCCTGCCATACCCGTCTTTGCAAACTTTGCGCTACTAAAACAACCAACAGATATCCAATAAAATAAACCGGCCAGGGCAATTTTGAGACAAACCCAACAAATACACAACCAAGCAATGCCCATTGCCATGCGGATTTAACCCGTTCCTGAAGCGCCCATGCACCCAGAATGATCAATGGCAGGTCTGCATAACCAGAAAGCAATTTGACCTGGCTGACAATGGATGATTGAAGAATCACCGCCAGAGCAAGTAATGGGAACGCTATAATATTTCGCATCTCAATTAATTTTGCGCGTCTACGGGGATTGCAATGGTACCAGCGGAGATATATCCACAGGACGGAAGTTCGTAATTACCAGAACAATCGCCAGGCGGGTGAAATCGACGGCAGGTTGAATGGTTGCTTGTTGAAATAATTCAAACTCAAGGCTGCGTAAGGTTATCACTTGCCCGATGGGCAGATCGGAAGGATAACCGCCGCCCAGGCCTGAGGTAAGAACGAGATCGCCAGGTTGTACAATCGCATCTTGTGAGATCCTGTCCAAAGATATATCCCCGGTAACAGATCCTAAAGAAATGGCGATTGTATCTGCATTTTGTAAATAAACATTAACTTTTGAAGCAGGGTCGGTGATCAGCTGTACGCGTGCGGCGTCAGCAATCACGGCATCCACCCGGCCAACCAATCCCTGATTGGTCACGACCGGCATGCCGCGCCGAAAACCATCATTTGACCCGCGATTGATGATGATGTAATGTAAAAATGGACTCGGGTCGCGGCCGATGACTGCTGAGGCTTTGTACGTGCTTTCAGGATTCGCTTGTTCAAAATTAACAAGGGCGGCGAGGATTTCAGTCTCATTTACACGTTGTTGTAATTCAATTACCTGCACCTGTAATTGCGATACCTGAGCTTCTAATTCCACGTTACGCGTACGCAATGACACGATATCTCGTGGAGCGGTGAAAAAATCCTGGATGCCAAGAAAACGGGAAGATATCCATGTTTGAGTTTCAACCAATACCGAACTGAACTGCCGTGAGGCTGATCCAAAAAAGCCGCCGAAAGCCAGGGCAAGAATTCCAGCTATGACTAGGAAGATGATCGTAGTTTGTAAAGAACGGGAGTTCATATTATATAACCGTCTGGCTTGGAAAATGCAAAAGTGATGGTTATCCGCTTATGTGGCGGGTACTGCCACGCTCCAAACCAACCAAATAAC
Organism: Anaerolineales bacterium; assembly: GCA_031412935.1. Lineage (GTDB taxonomy): Bacteria > Chloroflexota > Anaerolineae > Anaerolineales > Villigracilaceae > Villigracilis. The sequence continues at coordinate 2,919 of JANODZ010000140.1, read as the reverse complement.
GACCCAGGGTTGGGAATTCTTCAAATACCATTGCGGCTCCGCGTACAACACAAGTGAGCGGATCTTCCGCCACCCAGACGCGTAATTTTAATTCATCGGTCAAGCGCTCGGCCAGCCCCTGTAAGAGCGCGCCGCCGCCTGCCAGACAAATGCCAATGTCCATTAAGTCGGAAACAATTTCTGGCGGGATCTCATCCAAGGCATCGCGGACCGTATCGATAATAACCTGCACAGAGCCATAAAGCGCTTCGCGAATTTCAACAGAGGATACTTCCACGGTTTCTGGTAAACCCGTGACAAGATTTCGTCCACGGATCTCCATTGTCTTTTCAGGTTGCAGCGGATAAGCTGATCCAATTTGCCATTTAACCTGCTCGGCAATGCCCTCACCGATCAATAGATTATATTTATTGCGAAGGTATTGCACAACATCCTGATCCATTTCATCACCGGCGACGCGCAAAGAGCGGGATGCAACAACGCCGCTCATAGACATCACGGCTACTTCAGTGGTACCGCCGCCAATGTCCACTACCATCGAGCCGCGAACCTCTCCGATTGGCAACCCCGCTCCCAGCGCAGCCGCGATCGGTTCTTCGATCAACATCGCCTGACGCGCTCCAGAAGCCATCACAGCGTCATAAACTGCGCGTTTTTCCACTTCCGTCACACCGGTTGGCAGACCCACGATCACACGCGGACGGGGAAGGGGCACCAGGCTTTGTTCATGGACTTTACCGATAAAATATTCGAGCATGACCTGGGTTATATCAAACTCGGCGATGACACCATCACGGATGGGACGCACCACCATTACATTCCCAGGGGTGCGGCCAACCATTTCCTTGGCTTCCAAACCTATCGCCACAGGTTGACGCAGTTTCTTGTCAATCGTGACCCAGGATGGTTCATTGATAACAATCCCTTTACCGCGAACATGAACCAGCGTGTTCGCGGTGCCTAGATCTATGGCTATGTCTAAAGAGAAAAGGCCTAACAGCCAGTTGATAGGGTTGAAGGCCAAAATAGGCTCCTGAGGTGAGATTTCATACTGAAAAGTCTTACTTAAATAATTATACCATGAGCCATTAATTTCAATTTTTATCAACTAGCCACTCCCATAAGGTGGATTTAACCTTAAATACTCAAAATATTTGGAGAATCTTTATTTCTTGTTATTAATTCCGGGTTCTGGTTCGCTTAGACCCCTTTTATTTGCTATAATCGAAAACATGATTAAAAAAATTCCGCTTGTTATTGCGATTGCGGGTGGATCCGGCTCCGGGAAATCGACAGTTGCTCACATCATCCTCAAGCGGGTTGGAGCGGATAAAATTGCATACCTGCAACATGATTCTTACTACAAGGACCTGGCAGAATTACCCGCTTCTTTGCGGAAAGATGCCAACTTCGACCATCCGCACTCCCTTGAAACTGAATTATTGGTCAAACATGTCAAAGCATTACGAGACTCTCAAGCGGTTGACGTCCCGATTTATGACTTCGCCACCGACAGCCGCACCCACCAGAGTGTCCGCGTGCCAGCGCGTGATGTAATTTTGGTTGAAGGAATATTAATTTTTGCCGAACCCGAATTACGAAAATTGTTTGACGTAAAAATTTTTGTAGACACTGATGCAGATGTTCGCTTTATCCGCAGGTTACAGCGCGATATCACCGAGCGCGGCCGCACAACCGACTCGGTTATTAAAAGATACCAGAAGACTGTACGACCCATGCACCTTGAATTCGTCGAACCCTCAAAACGGTATGCAGATGTTATCATTCCAGAAGGCGGATTCAACACCGCGGCTCTGGATATGGTCGTGGCAAGGATCGAATTGTTATTAAAATAAGCCAAAGTGTAGGTGCGACTTTAGTCGCATTACAAAAAGTAACGACTGAAGTCGTTACTACATTTTCAAGGAGAATATTAGAATGGCAAAACAATGGACCACCCCACCGGCGATGCAGATCGACCCAAAGAAGAAATACACAGCCAGAATGGAAACCGATAATGGAACCATGGTCATAGACCTATTTGCAGATAAGACTCCCCTTACCATTAATAATTTCGTTTTTCTTGCGCGCGCAGGTTTTTACGATGGCGTCATATTCCATCGGGTGATTGGTAATTTCATGGTTCAAGGCGGAGACCCAACAGGCACCGGGCGCGGCGGACCTGGCTATAAATTTGGCGATGAGTTTGATGCCAGTTTAAAACATGACAAACAAGGCATCCTCTCCATGGCAAACGCGGGACCCGCAACCAACGGCTCGCAATTCTTCATCACGCACGGACCGACTCCCCATTTAAATGGCAAGCACACTGTCTTTGGACAGGTAGTCGAAGGCCTGGACGTGCTGATGTCCATTCCAGAACGCGACCCGGGCAACGTTAATGCGCCCGCTGTAAAGATCATCAGTGTCACCATTGAAGAAAGCTAGGAAGTCAAAAATTGGAAGGCTGGAAAGCCAAAAGTTGAAGGTTGAAAGTCAAAAGTTAAAGCGAAGGCCTTACCTCTTAAAAATTCCGCGAGGCGCGTTAAAGAAAAACCTTCAACCTTGCAAACCTTCAAACCTGCAACCAACAAAAAACCTGCAACCAGCCTCGGCACAAACACCTTGCGCGTGCTTGCGATTGCCGCAGTGATCGGGATCACGGTCTACATTTACAGCATTCGCGACCACGTGGAAGAATTTGCAGCATATGGATACCCGGGCATTTTTCTGGTTATGCTGATAGCGAATGCGACGGTGATTCTTCCTGCGCCTGGCGTGGCTGTGGTTTTTGCGATGGGAAGTGTTTTCAACCCGATATTTGTAGCGGTTGCAGCCGGTACAGGCGGCGCAATCGGCGAACTGACAGGTTATCTGGCAGGCTATAGCGGACAGGCTGTTGTAGAAAGGACGGATTTA
>JANODZ010000139.1:0-2831 GCA_031412935.1 Anaerolineales bacterium | reverse complement strand
CTGGAGAGGAATTATACCGGGTGAGCAAAGCCGCGGCTTCACTGCGATGTTGTGTGCCGTGGTTGACCACATGCACAAGGCAATGCCACAAGATGCGGTCTCTTAATGTACCTTCGTCATTTGTATAGGTTACATGCGCATTCACTTCTTCATCTGTGAGACGGTTCAGATAGGCGTGCATGGATTTTTCCTCTTCATGAAATATATTTTTAAGCGATTCAACGGTTGGAAAGTTATCTGGTTTTAGATCCTCATTAAACTTTTTCATTTCAAAAAATCCGCGCCAGCCATATTCCGCATCGACGATGTGAAGCATCGTTCCACGCAGCCCGCCAAAGGGATATTCCGCTGGGGCGAGGAATTGCTCCTGAGTCACCTTTGCAGATGCCTCAAGGATTTTTCCGTTGGCCCAGTAGTTGTAGTCGTAAATAAATTTGATGTCTTGGATGTTCATGTTGATTTTCCTTGTAAGTGTCGATTACCAGAAACGATATTTCGGGATGAATCAATTATGATAATAACCCTCTCGCAAAGGACAACAGCGCCTGCACGTCATTGAAATTCGTGACCATACCCACGGAGATTCTCACTGCGCCGCTGGATTTTCCGTCAATGCATAAGCGGAAATCATCAACAGTGAAGCGTTCTTCGTTACCAGGTTTGGAAAAACATACATCCAATTCCACGCGCGAGATGTCAAGAGCGATCTCACCTGCACCGGGATTGCAAAAGCAACCTGTCCGCAGGGAGATATTTACTTTATTTGCCTCACTTTCAATAAAGCGGTGGTCAAAGACCCTGCCATTCTTGTCGTAGAAGTTGACCGTCACCGCGCCGCCGCGTCCTTCCGTGGTGTTTGGACCAAATAAACGCACCAAAGGTTCGCCCGTGCTGTGCTTCATTTGCGTGAGATTTTGTAACAACCAGCCTGTCAGCGTTTTGACGCGTTCACTGATGACATCATAGCCAATGGATTCGATGTGCTTGAGTCCGATCTCAATCGCGGGGATATTAAGATAATCAAGTGTGCCGTCTTCAAAGGCGGCCGCGCCATCAGCGAGATAAAATTTATCGCCTTGCACAGATGCGACAGTAATGGTCCCGCCTGCAAACCAGGGACGATGCAATTTCGTCAATGCGGATTTGCGCGCGATCAAAGCACCAAGCCCGGTTGGATAACCGAATATCTTATAAAATGAGACGGGCACAAAATCAGGTTTGACTTTGCCCAAATCCAGTTTGTTGGTCGGGACAAAAGCGGCGGCATCGAGTAACACATCCCAACCGTGGGCGTGGGCTTTTTCGATCCACTCCAGCGGATGTTTAACCGAGGAAAAATTCGATTGCGCGGGGTATGCAAAAAGGTTATGCCCGCTCTTCGCAGGCCTAGCCAGCTCAAGGTCTAACTGTGATACATCAACCCGCAACTCCGGGAGCATGATAGGGATATAAGTTACTTCTGCGCCGCGGACGTGCGCAAATTCCCGAATCCCGTTGACCGAATTATGGTTATCGAAAGTGAGGAGATAACGCCCGTTTGAAAATGGATAGGACTCGCCGATCAACTTCAGCGCGCCGCTGGCATTGGAGGTGAAGATCGCGAGGTATTCGTGCGGGTCGGCATTGAAAAATTTCAGGATATATTTGCGCGCGCTTTCAACAACTTCGGTCGCCGCATGTGAAGTGGGATTGGACGAGTGCGGATTGCCGTAAACATTTTCATTCAAAAGTTTTTGATGTTTTTGAATTTGCGATTCGGCATAAATACCGCCGCCAGTGTAATCAAGATAAATATGCTCGCCGCGATCGAGGCGTGAATAATCTTTTTTACGCAGCGCATCAATGGATTCGGTTTTTGTGTAGGCGGGATATTTTTCGAGGAAGGTTTGAAAATCATTTGCAGACATGAGCGATCTCCTCTTTCTTTCTTTGTAGGGCAGGTTTGCAACCTGCCTTTTCTTTGTCTTCAAAAGAAGTCAGGCTAAAAGCCTGACCTACGCTTTTACGGGATTACTCAGCTTGCCTAATCCTTCAATCTCCACATCCACAACATCGCCATTCTTCAATTCCCCCACACCGGCAGGTGTGCCTGTAAAGATAATGTCGCCCGGCTCAAGGGTCATCACCGATGAAATGTAAGCGATCAGGGTGCTGACGTTAAAAACCATATCGCGCGTGGAGGCCATCTGACGCATTTGACCATTGACACGGCAGGTGACCACTGCATCGGAGGCATCAAATTCAGTATCGATCCACGGGCCGAAGGAACAGAACGTATCAAATCCCTTGGCGCGCGTCCATTGACCATCTATATTTTGCAAGTCACGCGCAGTGATGTCATTGCCGATCGTGTAACCAAAAATGTATTCCTTCGCCAGCTCGGGTGTGATATTTCGTCCGCGTTTTCCGATGACGACAACCAGCTCCGCTTCATGCTCAACCTGATTCGACTGCGGCGGTAAAAGAATATTATCGCCGTTCGAAATGATCGAGGAAGTTGGTTTCATAAAGAGGAGCGGTACTTTCGGCACTTCATTGCCCAGCTCCTTGGCATGCTCCACATAGTTACGGCCCACGCATAATATTTTTCTTGGCGCACAAGGCGCGGCAAGTTTTACATCCGCTAGCGGCGTTTTCGCTTCTCGTCTGCGATATTCACCGAAGATGTCACCCTGGATCTCGCCGATCTTGTCATCCAACATCCAGCCATAGACCGCCCGCTCGGGCAGCTGCGGAGTTTCTCCATTAATTTGATAACGAACAATTTTCATGATTCTCCCAACTTGAGCAAATCAAAGATTTAATTTCCAGACATCTAAGGGAATATCTCA
>JANODZ010000138.1:0-4473 GCA_031412935.1 Anaerolineales bacterium | reverse complement strand
GTTGGCCGGCCCAACTGAAACTGTGGTGATTGCGGATGAATTTGCGAATCCAGGCTGGGTTGCCGCTGACTTACTTGCCCAAGCCGAACATGATCAGCTTGCTTCAGGAATTTTATTATCCCCATCAAAACCATTAATAGAAAAAGTTCAGGTCGAAATCGCACGGCAGCTTGAAGACCGCGGACGTGCGGAGATTATCACCGCTTCGTTGGAAAATCGCGGCGGCGCAGTATTGACTCGCGACCTGGACGAGGCAATCGAATTGGCAAATGAGTATGCGCCCGAACACCTGGCATTATCTGTAAATGAGCCCTGGCGTTGGGTGGAAAAAGTAAATAATACCGGCGGTGTATTTTTAGGCGAGCATTCTTTTGAAGTGTTGGGCGATTATTTGGCTGGACCAAGTCACGTCATGCCGACCGGCGGGTCTGCGCGATTCGCATCTGCGCTGAATGTGTGGGACTTTGTAAAAATCATCAGCCTGGTTGCATTGGATGAAAAAACTGCACAGTCTATTGGCTCAATCGCGGCGACAATTGCAGAGGCAGAGGGTTTGGATGCACACGCCAATGCCGCAAACTTACGAAACGGGAGATCTGTATGATAATCCGCAAGCACCTTGAATCGTTACCGCCTTATATACCGATTGAACCCTTTGAAGTTTTATCTGCGCGCCTCGGACGAAGTCCAGACCAGATCGTCAAACTCGATGCGAACGAGAATCCATATGGGTTATTGCCGATTGTTCGCGAGGCGCTTGGTAAAATGGATTTCCCACATATCTACCCAGACCCGGAAAATCGAGCGCTGCGAAAATCGCTTTCTAAATTTACAGGCATCGGCGTGGAATATTTGCTGGCAAGCCATGGTGCAGATGAATTGATAGACCTGCTCATGCGCGTTTTCCTCGAACCAAATGACTGTGTCCTTTCATGCCCACCCACCTTTGGCATGTATTCGTTTGACGCAGAATTCAACGCAGCCCGCTGTATCGAGGTGCCACGCAACTCGGATTTTTCACTGGACATGAATGCCATCCGGACAGCGGTGGAAATATATCAACCAAAATTATTTTTTATTACATCTCCCAACAATCCAGATGGTTCAGTCCTTGCGCCAGGAATCATGGATGAATTGTTATCTTTGCCAACACTAGTTGTATTAGACGAAGCCTACATCGAATTTGCGGGCGAGAATCTTGGTGTAAACCTAAGCCGTATTCGCGAGGTCCCTGTACGTGAAAACCTGATCGTTCTGCGGACCTTCAGCAAATGGGCCGGGCTGGCCGGCCTGCGCATCGGATATGGCGCATTTCCACTTTGGCTCATGTCCACGTTATGGAAATCCAAGCAGCCATACAATGTCAACGTGGCGGCGAGTGTCGCGGCGCAAGTTTCATTGGAACATACAGATGAACTTGCGAAAGTGGTTGAACTTTTAAAACAGGAAAGAACAAGACTATATAATGCTTTGGTGGAAATCCCGTATCTGAAACCATACCCCACACAATCCAATTTCATTTTATGTCAGGTGATTGGGCAGGATGCCGCAGAACTCAAGGCTCAACTGGCGCAGAAACATGGAATCTTCATCCGCTATTTCAACAAGGCTGGCCTACGTGACCATATCCGCATCAGCGTGGGCAGGCCGCAGGACACGGATGCGTTGATAAGTGCGTTGGGAAATCTATAATGTTGGAAAGTTGAAGGGTTTTAACATTTAAGCCTTTTAACCAGCCAACTTCCAAATCCAAGGAGAAGAAAATGCGAACTGCTGAAATATCAAGAATAACAAATGAGACACAGATCGAGATCAAATTGGATTTAAATGGAACGGGCAAACATGAAATATCCACTGGGGTTGGGTTTCTCGACCATATGCTCACCCATCTCGCTGTGCATGGATTATTTGACCTCACCATAAAAGCCACAGGCGACTTACACATCGATTCTCATCACACGGTTGAAGATGTAGCATTGGCGTTGGGCCAAGCTTTCGATAAGGCGCTTGGCGATCGCAAGGGAATTGTCCGCATGGGTGATTGCTTCGCGCCGATGGATGAAACACTGGCGCATGTTGCCATCGATCTATCTGGCCGTCCATATTCTGTCATTCAAGCGGAGTGGCACACGCCTTCTGTCGGCACTATTCCGACCACGTTGTTCTCCCATTTCTTTGAGTCCTTCGCAGTAACTTCCCGCTGCAATTTGCATGCGCGTATTTTATATGGACGCGATGACCATCATCAAGCCGAAGCAATGTTCAAGGCGTGGGCGCGAGCCTTGGATGCTGCCACACAAATTGATCCGCGCCGCGCAGGTGTTGTTCCATCTACAAAAGGGACATTAACCAAATGAACGATGTTGTTCTGATCGATGCAGGTACAGGCAATCTCCGTTCGGTGCAAAAGGCATTGGAAACCGTTGGCGCGAATGTATTACGCACGGATGACCCGCAACAAGTTTTATCTGGCAAACGCGTAGTGTTGCCCGGCGTCGGCGCGTTTGGTGATTTTATGTCTGGTTTACGTGCGCGGGGGCTTGAAGATGTTATAAACGAAGTGGCAGAGTCTGAAATCCCTTTGCTTGGTATTTGTGTCGGGATGCAGGCCTTGTTCGAAGTTGGCGAAGAGATGGGCGAGCACAAAGGACTTGGCTTGCTGCAGGGCAGGGTGGTGAAATTTGCAGAGTCACTGTCAGTGAAGATTCCGCACACGGGATGGAATCAGCTTGAAGTCAAAAATGATGCGCTGCTGTTTAAGCAGGTCGATGCCGGGGCGTATGTATATTTCAATCATTCGTATTATTGTCAGGTCTGGAATTCATCTGATGTTTTGGCAACCGTAGATTACGGAATTAATTATGCGTGTGCGGTGCGGCGTGAAAATATTTTTGGAGTGCAATTTCATCCCGAAAAGAGCCAGGCTGTGGGCTTGCAAATATTAAAAAACTTTTTGGAGGCTTGATGAGTTTTACGATTTATCCTGCTATTGATTTGCGAGCCGGGAAAGTTGTACGCCTGAAGGAAGGGGACCCTGCTCGAATGACGGCCTATCGTGATGACCCGACTGAGACGGCAAAAAAATGGCTGGGTATGGGTGCGGTCTGGCTGCATGTTGTAAACCTCGATGGTGCATTTGGCGAGAGCGATGATGTGAATCGTTCAGCGCTTGAATCGATTTTAAAACTTGGCGCGCATGTGCAGTTTGGCGGTGGAATGCGTTCGCTGGCCGAAATTGAAAATGCAATTGATTTGGGGGTGAGCCGTGTAGTGCTTGGCACGATTGCGATTGAACAACCGCAAGTTATCCGGGATGCACTGAAAAAATTCGGCGCCGGAAAAATTGCAGTTGGGATTGATGCTCGTGACGGATTTGCAAGTGCGCGCGGTTGGAAGAAGGACAGCAAAATATCTGCAACAAGCCTCGCGCTTCAAATGCGGACCTTTGGCCTGCATACTGTTATCTTTACAGATATTCGCAGGGACGGTTTGGGCGCTGGGTTGAATATTCCATACACCCGTGAGCTGGCCGATGTAAGCGGACTCGATGTCATTGCTTCGGGCGGCGTGCATACAATTGATGATGTTATTGCAGCGCGCGATGCCGGTTTGAGTGGAACGATTATTGGGCGTGCCTTATATGAAGGAACGATTGAATTAACGGAGTGCCTTCAGCAAAGCGGACAAACGGATGACTGAGGTGCACGCATTATGTTAGCAAAACGAATTATTCCCTGCCTGGATATTAAAGATGGGCGCGTGGTGAAAGGCGTGAACTTTATTAACTTGCGCGATGCCGGTGACCCGGTGGAGCAGGCGCGTTTATATAATGAGCAAGGTGCGGATGAGTTGGTTTTTCTCGATATTTCGGCAACACATGAAGGACGCAAAACCACTTTGGATTTGGTCAGCCGTGTCGCGGAATCAGTCTTCATTCCGCTGACGGTCGGCGGCGGCATTCGTGCACTGGATGATATGCGGACTCTTTTGCTCGCAGGTGCGGATAAAGTCAGCGTTAATTCAGCGGCGGTAAAAAACCCCGAGCTATTATCGCAAGGTGCCTCCCGCTTTGGCGCACAATGTATCGTGCTGGCAATTGATGCTCGTCGGCGTGATGATTCGGGTTGGGAGGTTTATGTTAATGGAGGAAGAGTCTCAACAGGAATCGACGCGATTGAATGGGCGGTGCGCGCCGTGGAATTGGGTGCTGGCGAAATATTATTAACCAGCATGGATGCGGATGGAACGCTGGCTGGCTATAACATCAATTTGACTCGCGCCATTGCAGATGCAGTCTCTGTACCTGTCATCGCTTCAGGCGGCGCAGGGGCATCTTCCCATTTTGCAGAAGTTCTCACAGCAGGCAGGGCCGATGCTGCTTTAGCCGCATCTCTCTTTCATGATGGCAAGTTGATGATCGGTGAGTTGAAAAAAGATTTGCATAGCTCAGGTGTCGCGGTAAGATTGTGAAAG
>JANODZ010000137.1:0-1676 GCA_031412935.1 Anaerolineales bacterium | reverse complement strand
GGCGCTCACATTTGACTTCCGCCCGACCCTGCAACACAACCGTCTCAAGGGGTTATGGCAGATGATGTCAGACTATCGCCTGTCCTACGTCGCCGCCACCATTGCGCTGGCGATCTCCGCCCTCTCAAAAACTTATACCTACATTCTTCTGCGTTTTTTCGCGGATGATGTCTTGGCTCAGAAAAAATTCATCGGCGACTCGTTGACATCGTCCCTGGTCTGGATCGGATTGGGATTTATTGGATTGGCCGCGATTGAAGGAACTTTCTCGTTTCTATCCGGACGCTTAGCTGCGTACACAGCCGAGGGCATTACGCGGCGTCTGAGAGATTTCCTCTTCGACCACATCCAGCGCCTGAGTTTTTCGTATCACGCCACCACGCCCACGGGCGACTTGATCGAGCGCGTCACCTCAGATGTGGACGCATTGCGCCGCTTCTTCAGCGAGCAAGCCATCGGCGTCGGACGCATCATACTATTATTCGTCATCAACTTTATCGCGATTCTGAACCTGAATGCAGAGTTGGCCTGGGTCTCGATCGTGACCATCCCGATCATGTTGATGGTTTCTGTTTGGTTCTTCAAAAAAGTTACCAGGGCTTACGAGGAGTATCAAGCGCAGGAAGCGATTCTTTCCACCACCCTGCAGGAAAATTTGACAGGCGTGCGTGTGGTCAAGGCTTTTGCGCGGCAGGATTACGAGAAGGGTAAGTTTGAGAAGGATAACTGGGGCAAATATCTGAAAGGCAAAATTTTGCTTTTGATGCACTCCTTGTTCTGGCCGCTTTCAGATATTGTGCTTGGCTTTCAAATGTTGTTTGGATTTGTCTACGGCGCGAACATGACCATTCGTGGCGAGATTTCACTAGGCACATACATCGCCTACATCGGGCTTGTGGTCTGGCTGATCTGGCCGATCCGCAACCTGGGGCGCATTATCGTTTCAACGTCAACAGGCATGGTTTCGTACGCGCGCTTGATGGAAGTGGTTAAGCAGCAGCGTGAACCGCTGTTCGATGGACAGTATCAGCCCGAAGGTCCAGCAAAAGGCGATCTCCTTTTCGAGGATGTCTCGTTTATGTATTCCGACGGAAAATCTGAAGTGTTGAAAAATGTGTCATTTCATGCCAGGCCCGGGCACGCGATTGCGCTGCTTGGGTCAACGGGTTCAGGCAAAACGTCACTCGTGAATCTTTTGCCGCGTTTTCACGAATACACAAGCGGAAAAATTCTGTTGGATGGCGTGGAACTGCAAGCTTACTCGCGCGCCTACCTGCGTAAACAGATCGGCATCGTAGAGCAGGAACCGTTCCTATTCAGCCGCACCATCCGCGAAAATATTATGTACGGAGTTGGGCGCGATGTGCCGCAGGAAGAAGTGGAGCGCGCCGCGAAAGCCGCCGCAGTGCATGATGTCATCCTGACTTTTCCCGATGGCTACAACACACTGGTCGGTGAGAAAGGGGTCACCCTCTCCGGCGGACAAAAACAGCGCGTTGCGATAGCGCGCACCCTGCTAAAAAACCCGCGCATCTTGATCCTCGATGATTCAACTTCCTCGGTCGATACCGAAACCGAAGCGGAGATCCGCGAAGCGTTGAACGGTTTGATGAAAGACCGCACGACATTCATCATTGCGCACCGCATCCAATCCGTCATGGTCGCCGACTTGATCC
>JANODZ010000136.1:0-12125 GCA_031412935.1 Anaerolineales bacterium | reverse complement strand
CCTGCGCCTTCATAGATCGGGCCAAAAAAGAGTCGATCGACACCGTCCTGGAGATGGCGAAACTGAAGACCAGGGGTCTGGACGGCGTGACTCGACGGCTGATCGTCACCGGTTGTCTGGCCGAAAGGCACGATGCCGATCTGCGGCGGGAGATCCCCGAAATCGACGCCACTCTCGGGACCGGTCAGATTCCGGAGATCGTAGTATTTGAGGTGATAGGGTTGAAGTAAAAAGGCGCTGCGTCTCACCTTTCTCCACTGATCACTGATTACTGATTACTGATTACTGATTACTGATTACTGATTACTTTTCACCATCCCCCACCAACTCCACAAACCTCACAACCGCTTTAATCCCTTTTTCCAGCGGGTCAATATCAATATATTCATTGATCGTATGCGCGCTCCCGCCCGTGGTGATTCCCATGACTACAGCAGGGAACCCTTTGCTTAATGGAATATTCGCATCGGTGGAGCCTATCGTGAGGGTTGCATTGAAACCCTGCTCGCGCGTACACTTTAGCGCCAGTTCAACCAGTGGATGATCGGCAGGGATTTCACCCGCGGGGCGTTCGCCGATGATCTCTGCCATCATGTTCACACCCGCGCGATCTGCACTTTTAAATAATTCTTCCACTTGGCGGGTCAGCTTCAAAAGTGTTTTTGGATCTTCTGAACGCAAATCCAATTCACATTTTGCTTCAGAAGCCAGGACATTGACTCCTGTGCCGCCGCCAAAAGTACCCACATTCATCGTTGTGCGCGGCTCGCGCGGCAAACGGATCGCGGTCAATTGGGTGACGAGTGAAGCGAGTTCATGCACCGCTGAAGGCTGACCATAATCAGACCACGAGTGTCCGCCTGCTGTTTTGGCAGTGATGCGATATCGCCGCACCCCAATCGCGCGATGATAAATATTACCAATTGCGAGTCCCTCCAAAACAAGATAACCGATCACCCCTTTGTCAAAGCGTTCCACGACAGCGCGCATTCCGCATAGATCACCGAGACCTTCCTCACCAACATTTGCCACAAACCAAACATCGTGCGCCAACGTAATATTTCTTTCTCGTAACGACCAGATAATCCCAAACAAGGCAGACACACCCAGCGAATTGTCTCCAATGCCCGGCGCGACGATTTGATGCGCGTCTTTCTGGCGCAGACCCCTGCGGGTAACCTGCAAATTGATGCTGGCTGGAAAGACAGTATCCAGATGGGCGGAGACGATCAGTGGTTTGGCTATTTTCTGTTTCCCCGCCCCTGGCAGGCGCGCATAAATATTCCCAATCAAATCCATGGAAACATCTTTTAGATTCTCTTTTATAAAAAGTCCGCGCACAAATTCTCCGCGCGCACCTTCTGCAAAAGTTGGCGCGGGGATCTGTTGAATTTGAATGGCAAGATCAATGATTTGATCGGGAAGATTGTTCATGGGTTAAGTATAAACGTTGAACGTTTATATCTCCCTTGTCATTTCTTTTAGTGCATGCAAACGTGCCTGGGCAAGACCGGGCAAAACGCCCAATTGATAGAAGGGACCGCTGCCCTCTATTTTGAGAGATGCGGAAACACTTCCATAAAGAGCAGCCATGAGAGGGTCATTGGTTCTTTGGAATCCTGCGAGGAAGCCGCCGCAGAATACGTTGCCTGCTCCTGTTGGATCCACAAGACGTGAAGGATATGCAGGAATTTCATAGCGACGATTGCCCCGCAAATCATAAACCATTTGGCCTTGTGAACCGCGTTTGATCACAATGATCTGCGGACCGTATTCGCCGACTTTTTGCGCCATTTCCCACAGGTCGTTGGTCTCACCCCAGAATAGTGCGCGCAATTCTTCTTCTGACGGCTGGAAAATAGTGACGCCTTGAAGCACGAGTCTCAGATCACGCCAAAACGGAGGGGTCATATAGCCGGCCGCAGGATCCAGGCTGACAGTATGATCCGGGCCGCCTTTGAAAAGGTTTACCATTTGACTCTGGCTGATATAGTCAAAGGGGCAGAGATGCACAAAGCGAACATCCCGATATTCTTTTTTCACATCCAGCGCGGTTGGCGAAACTGGATCAGGCAGACGAGGATCCTCGCGGGATTCATCCACGGGCTGGTATCCAAGCAACGACTTTGGGAACGTAAGTTCACGGCGGGCAAAATGTGAAACTGGATTGGTATGATGACGTTGATCGAAATCAGTAAAAGCAACGAATGTGCGCAAGTCTATGTTTTGCAATTCACGAAGTGTGCGAATACCGCTTGTATTGAAGCCTTGTTTCTCAAGATCACGCAGCCATTGTTGTGGATAATCCGGACCCACACGTCCGATCAACGCCGCATTCGTATCCCAAACAGCCAGGCCGCCTGCAGCATACAACAGACTACCGCCGGGAGAATCCAAAAGAGGCCTGCCCGAAGCAGGCAGAATATATTCCCGATTTAATTTCCCCGCGATGATAAAGGTTGGCTGCATGCTGTTTTCCTGCCCCACAAGTATACACAAAGTGGATGAATTATCTGCTCAACCATTTGGGTTTCAACTCTGCGACTTTTTTATACGTGGGGCAATCAGGTTGATGCGCCCCCACCAAATACCCTGTTGATATAAGAAATTCGTTCACGATCTCACCGCCCGTGAAGACAAATGTCTGCTTAAACAATTTTGTCCACTCTCCTCTTGTGAGCGGACGCTGCGCGTGTTTGTCCAACCAGTCTTTGAACGACCCAAATTCGTTTTTCAACTCGAGTATTTTTTGCGCATTGACAATGGCCGCGTTGACCTTCAAGCGGTTACGGATAATCCCTGCGTCTGCCAACAAACGAGCACGGTCTTTCTCGGTATATTTTGCGATCCTTTCTATTTTGAATCCATCGTATGCCTTATGGAAGTTTTCAGCTTTCTTCAAAATGGTGATCCAGGAGAGTCCCGCCTGATTGATCTCCAATACAAGACGCTCAAAGAGTTCATCATCTCGCTTGAGAGGAAACCCATATTGAGTATCGTGATAATTTTTGTTAAACGTATCTTCGGGGTGAGAGTTACAGTATTCGCAATAAGTTGTCATGAGAGTTTACGATTTACGATTTACGATTTACGATTTACGATTTACGATTTACGATTTACGATTTACGATTTACGATTTTACAGCAGTCGCGTAAGTTTCCAATTGAGATTGACTTCATAGTTTAGGTTCCATGTGTGAGGTAAATAGGAATCAGGAATTAGGTTATGGGCAGGTTTGAATCCATGAGTCTAGGTTGCGATTCTTTAGGATGATCCTGAAGTTGAGTTGTTTGGATTTTTCGCAAAAAACGGCGAAATCTCCCGGCAAGTCAGTATATTCGGCAGCAAAGACGGGTTTGCCCGCTTTGATATATGGGAGCATGGCTTCTGCTTCGTTATAGAAGAAATAGTCTTCGGTGATGGCGAAATCATAAACGCTTACGAGGTCTGCCACTTGATCTGATGCGTTTTTCTGTCCGATGGCCAGTCCGCGTTGATGTGCTTGATCCGCAAGCCAGAGGGCAAATTTTAATTGATCTTTGTAAGTGAGCGGAAAGCCTGTGTCATTGGTGTAGATTTCCATGTTGTCTGGCTCAACGGCGTCGAAGCCTTTGGATTTACACAAGTCAAGGCGGGCGCGCATGATGGGCGCGAGTTTATCTATTGCGCGGATATCGAGCCATTTTTCACCAGGCCAGCCGTCATAATCATAGCCTAAAACTTCGGGCGGGAACTGGTCTTGGTCTGGCCGCCAATCTTCCCACGAGCCAACACTGATATAACAAATCACCTTGCGGCCTTTGGAATGTAATTCGTCAATGACGGATTGGTCAACGTATAAATCAACATCATAGACATCGGCGTTGATGGATGTGTCAACTGCAAGATCGTCAATTTGCCATTGCCAGGTGAGTCCAGCGGAGGGATGCCACCCATCAAATTCAGGTTGCAAGGAGGAAGGCATAAGGGTTGAAACTTTCGTCGGAACAGAATCAGGTTGGGCTGAGAGTGAAGCGGGTCTACATCCTACAAGTAAAAAGAAAAGGAGAATGAGACTCAGGTCGCGTCTCATTGATATTCGGGAAGTATGTCGCCATGAGCTGCGATCAGTTCATCGACCAGCGACCAGATCTGATCGAGGCTGAGTTCGGCGGCAGTATGCGGATCGAGCATGGCGGCGTGATAGATGTGCTCGCGTTTGCGGGTGAGAGCGGCTGCGACGACGAGCGATTGCACGTTGATGTTGGTTTGTTGAAGCGCGGCGAGTTGCGGAGGCATCATGCCGATCTTTGTGGCTTGAAGTCCATTTTTATCTACCAGCACAGGAACTTCAACACAGCAATCTTGAGGCAGGTTGTCGATGAGTCCACGATTGGCGACATTGCCGTACACGACGCGCGGCGTGCCAGTTTCAAGTGAATGAATGATAAGCGAACCGTATTCCTGACTGCGCTGATAGGCTTCGTTCAGTTCACCGCGTTCAAGCGCGGCTTTGTCGGCTTCCCATTCCGCGATCTGCAATTCACAACGCGTGATGTATTCATCAATCGGGATTTCATATTGTTCGAGCAGGTCAGGTCGGTTTTGTTTGATGAACCACGGCACATACTCACTGAAGTGTTCACTCGACTCGGTCACGAAATATCCCGTGCGCTTTAACACATCGTAACGCACATGATTGGCAAGTTCGCGATAGCCGCGGGCATACGAGTTGGCTTCTGCCACTTTTCGAATTTTTGGATACAGATCTTCACCATTGCGTTCAAACTTGAGATAGAAAGCCATATGGTTGATGCCCGCGCAAATATAGTTGATCTCGTGGACGGGCACACCGATATCTTCTGCCAGGGCTTCGGCAGTCCCTTGCACGCTATGACATAAGCCCACCGTTTTAATTTTGCTGGCTTTGTTGATCGCCCAAGTGTTCATCGCCATCGGATTGACGTATTGCAGGAAGGTCACATCGGGACAAAGTTCTTCCATGTCTTTGCAAATATCAAGGAAGACCGGGATGGTGCGGAGTCCGCGCATGATACCGCCGATGCCCAATGTATCCGCTATCGTTTGCTTGATGCCATATTTCCTGGGAATCTCAAAGTCGATGACTGTGCTGGGTTTGTATCCGCCCACCTGGAACATACTTATGGCATAGTCCGCGCCATCGAGTGCGGCGCTCCGATCAAGCGTCGCTTCGATCTTTGGTTTCGCGCCGAAGAAGTCCGCCACCTTATGCGCGACGATCTCTGATGTCTTCAAACGGACAGGGTCAATATCCATTAAGCTGATGGTTGAGTCGGCAAGTTCGGGAAAGCTCAAAATATCACCGAGTAGATTCTTAGCGAATACTGTGCTCCCCGCGCCGATGAAAGTGATCTTGGTCATGTTGTGCTCCTTGTTATTCGTGTCAGGTTACCTTGTTGATTTCGAGGGTGGAAAAATCTTTGCTGGACTTCTAGATGACAGTCATATTTTATTGTGTCTGGCAAAGACACGACGCGTGTTAGCTCGAGAGCCTGCGCCGATGCATCCGTTTGAGATTTTATTCCGCTGCAGGTGTGATGGGTTTTCATGTGATCTTCAATACTTTCATTGCGTTTTCGCGATAGATTTTCTTCAAGACATCGTCGGGCAAATAAATGCCGTCTACATACCAGCGTCCCTGTCGCGGCGCATCACCCGTGTTGTAATTGAAATATTCATCATCCGTTTCAAGGAAGCGATAATACAAACGGTATGCATCCAGGTCTGGGCTGGCATCTGTGCCAAATAAAATACGATCCTGATATTGAATCAAAAATTTCCGCGCCGTGTAGGGCTGCCTGCCAAGCTCGCCCAAACGCGCAGAAAAATCAATGTAATAATTCGGGCAGGCATCCAGCATCTCCCCCACCCAGCCCAAATTTTCGCCATAACATCCAACATGTGCGCCAATAAAAGTTGTGTTCGTGTGTTGTTTCACCAGATTAAAAAACCCATTCATAATTTCCATAAAGGCCGGGAACGGCGGACTGGTAAACGCCCAATCAGGATTCGCCCCGATCTCTTCCCAGCGTTCATTCGTTTCATCAATCGGGTCAAAGAATGCGACAGGGTCAGCCACATGGATCATGACCGGCAATTCCAATTCACCCGCCATTTCCCAAATTGGATTTAAGCGCGCATCGTCCACTTTTACCAGTTGCCCTTTATGATCTTTGACATGCAACCCAAACGGTTTCCAGATCTTCAAACCTTGCGCGCCCGCATCCTGCTGGACCTTTAGCCTGCCAGCTGCCCAATCGGCAAATCCAGCGCCCATGCTTTCCCACTTCGACCAATCCACGCCGCCGAAGATTTGAAAACGCTCAGGCGCTTTAGCTTTGAAGGTATCAAGATGACGATACAGAATATCCTCACCCCATCCGCCATCGAGATCAACATAATGCGTCACGCCTGCTTCATCCAGCAGGTCAAGTAATTCACTCAAGGGTTTGTTGTCCCAGCCGCCGCCGAATGGCTCGCCAAGGTGATCGTGCGCGTCGATCACTGGAAAACGGGGTTTATTAACCAAAGTTGTTTTGGTCACAAGCTTTGAGCGGGGGCGGAAATTTTCAAGAAGCATGTCTCTCCATTACGCGAGGTATACTTTGAGGTCTTGCTTTTTCAACGATCAAATGAATTTCTTATCGGCTTATGAATCGGTCATAAATGTGTTCATGCTTTTCAACGCAGCCAGCTTGCAGGCTTAAGTGTGAGCCGGCAGGGTGATCTCCATTAGCGGCAATACCCGCGTCTGACGATCCACTTCACCGTAATGTTCTCCAATTTGACGGGCACCCAACTTTTCGTAGAAACTTTGCGCGTTTGGATCGGCTTCAATTTTCAAAATAGAAAAGCCTCGCGCCCGGCTTCGCTCAAGCGCATGCTGAAAAAGTTGTTTACCAATCCCCAGCCCGATAAACTCGGGGAGGACCCAAAGGTTATCCAACCACAGGTCATATGGGTCTGGTGAGTAAGTCGGATTGGCAATCCGACTTACATTTTTGAGCGAATAATAAGCGACTAACTTTTCGTTTTCAACGGCGACCCATACTTCATTTTCGAGGATGTACTCCGCAGAAATAGTTAACGCCGGAATCCAAAGTTGCATCCACTCTTCGGGATAATCCCAATGACGTTTGGCTGCAAAGGCAATTCGAGTTAACTGGTCTGCATCTTCAGGAACTGCGTGCCGAATTGAACTCATATCTTGTCACTTTCATAGCTAAAAATTTAGCCTACCACCCTGATCTCGCGCGGCATGTCGCTTAAACAGTCCGCGCCGTTTTCGGTGATGACCACATTATCTTCAATGCGCACACCGTTACGGTTCGGCAGGTAGATACCAGGCTCAACTGTATACGCCATACCGGGTTCCAGCAACTGCATATTGTCGCCGCGCATGTAGGGGTCTTCATGGCCTTCCATGCCAATGCCGTGACCGGTGCGATGGGTGAAATATTTTCCGTAACCTGATTTTTCAATCACTTCACGCGCGGCGATATCTACATTCGCACAGGGCACACCGGGCTTGCCGGCCGCACGACCTGCCGCATTGGCCTCCTGCACGATCTTATGGATCTTTTTATATTCATCATCCACCTCACCCACAGCGAAAGTGCGCGTGAGATCGGAAATATAATGATTGTACGCCGCGCCCCAATCTATCACCAAAAGATCGCCAGTTTGCAACTTTCTGTCGGTCGGTGATGCATGCGGATTTGCGCCATTGGGTCCGCCCGAAATGATGGGAGCAAAAGGCATTTCAGGGTCTGAGCCATTTTTCAATAGTTGAATCACTAATTCAGAAGAAAGCTCGCGCTCGGTCATGCCAATTTTAATTTTTGGAAGGGTAGCCTCCAAAGCATCCTGAGCGATCTTCACGGCGCGGCGCATGGCATCCACTTCGGCTTTGTCTTTTTTCACACGCAATCCGATCAACACTCCACTTGCATCGGGATATTCCGCCTCAGGCGCGCCGGCTTTGACATGATCGAATTCCATCAAACGCAGTTGAAGCGGCTCGACTCCAATCCGCTTTCCCCCGCTTCGCGTCAAACCCAGGGATTGCGCAGCTTTTCGAAAGGCAGCATTCCACTCGGATGGGTTTTCACCATAGGCAAAGGCTTGCACTTTGTATGGGAACAGGTCTATTTTAAGCAATTCGAGTTCGGGCAAGACCAAGACAGGGTCTTTGCCTGGCGCGACAAATAAAACAATAGGACGTTCCATCAAATGGAAATCTACTCCGCTGAGATACGTCAGCGTGGGACCCGGATTCAGAATAACGGCATCCAGGTTTGAGGTCAGCAGTGAAGCGCTAAGTTTGTTAAGGCGGGCGAGTGTCATGTGAGTCTCCTAATCCAATGTATGCTTCTTTTTTGCGAAAGCATATGAAATCCAATCTACAACGACTGGAAAAAGCAAATCAAATGTGGTGAGGATGCGAAACCACCACGGGATGATCAAACTGCGGCGCGGACGTTTGGCAACATCCAAAACACGGCCCGCAACATATTCAGAGCTCAGGCGCGACTTGAGATTTTTTCTTATCGAAGAATACGCATTACTACTACCAATATGCAAGCCAAACTCTGTAGCTGCCGGACCCGGATAAATTCCGCTGACCTTGATTCCCAACGGAGCCACTTCGCGGCGAAGGGCGTCAGTGAAGGCTCGCGCACCATGTTTACTGGCGGCGTAACTTGTAAGGAGAGGCGAGGCGATCAAGCCTGCAACTGAGACCATATTAATGATATGACCTTCGCCGCGTTTTAACATATGCGGAAGTACCATGCGTGTAACTTGCATGAGCGCAATTAGATTTACCTGTACAAGCAGATTGATATCACGCTCGATTGAATGATTCTCAAACCAATCCACGCGGCCAATACCGGCATTATTAAAAAGGATATCGATCTGACCATAAAGATCAAGTGTGGACTGCACCATGGACTCTACTTCAGCTGGATCAACAATATCCAGCGGAATGACCATGGCTTCACCTCCCAGGCTTTGGATCTTCGCCGCGAGATTCTGCAAGCGTTCCAAGCGGCGCGCAGCAAGGACTACTTTACAGCCTGCCCGCGCAAAAAGCAACGCAGATTCCTGCCCGAAACCTGAAGATGCGCCGGTGATGAGGACAACCTTGTTTTGAAGATTCGACATGAACAATTTTCCAA
The DNA here is from genome assembly GCA_031412935.1 of Anaerolineales bacterium. Taxonomy (GTDB): domain Bacteria; phylum Chloroflexota; class Anaerolineae; order Anaerolineales; family Villigracilaceae; genus Villigracilis. The sequence continues at coordinate 2,925 of JANODZ010000136.1, read as the reverse complement.
TTATTGTAATTCTCAAAAAAATTTAACGCACACCTGCCCTGGCGGGCGGTGCCAGGGAAGACGCGGAGTCGTAAAGAAAAAAATTAAACCCCAGCGTCTTGGCAGCTTTGCGTTAAAAATTCCCGAATAATATCAGGTCAATGAATAAAGGAAAAGCTTGGATTACTATGAAACAAATGCTTAATCGTCCGTACTATCATCGCGCGCATGTTTCTTCGGCCGCGGCGGCTCGACGGTCACTTCCTTTGAAAGCGCGATTGCGAGCACATCATCCATGTGTTTGATCGGGATGATCTTTAGTTCTGACCTGGCAGTCTTCGGAAGTTCGACAAGGTCTTTCATATTTTTTTCGGGAAGAAGCACTGTTTTCAATCCTGCGCGATGTGCGGCGAGGACTTTTTCACGCACACCGCCAATAGGTAGAATTCGTCCGCGCAGAGTGATTTCGCCGGTCATGCCCACGTGACGGAAAACAGCCCGACCCGTCAGCGCGGATACAATTGCAGTCGCCATCGTAATGCCCGCCGATGGGCCGTCCTTTGGAATTCCACCTTCAGGCATGTGGACGTGAATATCCAAACGCTCGAAGACATCCAAATCAATTTTCAATGCGGCGGCGCGTGACTTAATGTAGGTCAGCGCGGCTTGGCCAGATTCCTGCATCACCTCGCCCATCTGACCTGTCATCTGCATGCCGCCTTTGCCTTCGAGGATCGCAACTTCCACCGACATGATCTCGCCGCCTGTTTCCGTCCACGCCAGGCTGGTGGCTACGCCTACTTCGTCGGAAAGTTCCGCTTCAGATGGAAATACCTGCGCGGGACCAAGCAGTTTTTCGATCATATCTGGCGCGATAGAAACGGGGTACTTCTTCCCCTCCGCTTTCAGGCGCGCTATTTTACGGCTGACACGTCCGATCTCGCGCTCCAAATTACGCACACCGGCTTCATAGGTGTATTCACGAATGATGCGCTGCATGGCCGCAGGCTCAAATACCAGGCCCAGGTCATGAATCCCATTCTCTTCGATCTGGCGTGGAATTAAATAACGATTGGATATCTCAATTTTTTCTTCTTCAATATAACCAGGGAATTCGATCACTTCCATGCGGTCCAACAATGGCGACGGAATGTTTCCAAGCGAATTGGCTGTGGTGACAAACATCACCTTTGAGAGGTCGAACGGAAGCTCAAGATAATGATCACTGAATGCGTAATTCTGCTCAGGGTCTAGCACTTCGAGCATGGCGGATGCAGGATCGCCGCGGAAGTCTGAATACAATTTATCAATTTCATCCAGCATGAAAAGCGGATTCGCCGTACCTGCGCGCTTCATGGTTTGAATAATTCGCCCCGGCAGCGCGCCAATATATGTGCGCCGATGCCCTCGGATTTCGGCTTCATCACGCACGCCGCCAAGGGAAACACGCACGAACTTACGTCCCAACGCGTCTGCGATCGAACGGCCCAATGACGTTTTACCAACCCCGGGCGGCCCCACGAAACATAAAATCGGCTGACGTTCTTTTTTGGGTTTAAGCGAACGCACGGCAATATATTCCAATATTCTTTCCTTGGCTTTCTTCAATCCATAATGATCGCGCTCAAGAATCTTCGCGGCATTTTTAACATCCAAATTATCCGGCGATGAATTGTTCCATGGCAGGTCCACGATCCAGTCAATGTAGGTGCGGATCATGCCCACTTCGGGAGCCATCGGCGGCATTTGATTTAAACGCTCCAACTCCTTCATCGCAACTTTCTTCGCTTCCTCGGGCAGGCTGGCGGCATCCACTTTTTTCTTTAGGTCTGAAGCGTCGCGCGAGAATACATCGCCTTCACCTAATTCATTTTGGATCTGCTTCAACTGTTCGCGCAAATAAAACTCGCGTTGACCTTTGTCCACTTCGCTTTGAACACGCGAATGAATTTCATCCTCCAGTTCAAGCACATCCACTTCCTGTGCCAGCAGGGTATTTAATTGTCCCAAACGCGTTTTGGGGTCAGGGATAAGAAGTAAACGTAATTTTGCCTCATAAGTTAAAGATAGTGACGTGGCGATCATATCGCACAGCCAGCCTGGCTCTGAGATGTTCAACGCAAACAAATGCGCTTCTTCAGGGATCGAACGATCCAATTGAACACAACGCTCAAATAAACTTAATGCAGAACGCATCAAGGCTTGTGTTTGGCGGTCTCCCGTTTGCGGTTCATTGACCACGCGCACACGCACCTTTAGATAGGGCTTCACACTCAGAAATTCAACGATCTCCACGCGCTTGCGTCCCTGCACCAAAGCGGAATATGATCCATCGGGCATGTGCAAGAGTCTGCCGACAGCCATCTCCACACCGACCGGTAAAAAATCTTCTGCACTGGGATCGTTTACCGCGGGGTCTTTTTGGGTCAACCCGATCACGGTCTGCTCTGTGCGCTGGGCTTCCTGCACCGCCAGAAGCGACGCCTCGCGCCCAACAAAGATCGGCGAGACCATACGTGGGAAAATGACCATATCGCGCAACGGCAGCACCACGGCATCGATCAAACCGTCAGCGTTCGGCTCCGTGTTTGGAACACGATACAGCTCCTCGGTCCGTTGGGAGAGCGTTAAGTCAAAATTATCTTCTTCTTCGTTCCAGTTGTTTTGTTGATTCATTCACTACTCGTTTTCCATGCAGACATGACTTCCGCGGTTACAAATATGCTTCCAGCGCATAAGACAATGCTACCATCTTTTGATGACAATTCCAGCGCGCGCGCCAAAGCGGATTTAACGGGAGTGACCGCTTCCGACTCCGCCCCGGCCTGATCAGCCAACTGTTGAATTCGTTCCACCTCAAGCGCCCGCGGATGATCGGCACGTGTGATAATAATTGTCCTGATCTTCGATTTCAACTCTGCGAACATCCCAGGGATATTTTTGTCT
>JANODZ010000135.1:0-3854 GCA_031412935.1 Anaerolineales bacterium | reverse complement strand
GAGTTTGTATAATACGGTCAGGGATGAAATGGCGAAGCCGGTTAAGAAGTGATAAGTAAAAAGTGAGAAATAAAAAGACTTCGGAGTTCCTGGAGAACTCCGAAGTCTTTGGTTATTAGTGAAACTTGGAAGTTTCTCTAGTGAAACCTAAAAGTTTGTTGGCTTAATTTTCGCATTGTGGGTGACGGTCACTTTTTGCGCTACGAATCAAACCCCAGTCCCAGCACATCCAAAATCTTCAGCCACAAATTTCTCCGCCCTGCATTATGATCCGCGCGGTTGAGCGACCATCTCGTAAAGTTGACAATCGGAGAACGGAACGGTTCGGGCGGGAATGGGAACGGTTTCGACTTCACCATTTTTAATTCAGTGCGTTCGGTCTTTTTATCATCCAACAGATCCAATATCACCTGCGCCCCAAAACGGGATGCGCCAACGCCGAGGCCGGTATATCCCAGCGAATACGCAAGTTTGCCGTGAAATGCCCTGCCCCAAAAAGCGGTATAGCGTGAGCAGGTATCAATCACGCCGCCCCAGGCGTGGGTGAAGCGCAGTCCCGTCAATTGGGGAAATGTTTGGAAGAAGTGTTCAGCCAGGCGGGCGAAAGATTCGGGGCGGTTTTCCAGCTGCGGCGCCACTTCATTATTGCGATAGTAAATGGCGTCGTATCCGCCCCATAGAATCCGTCCATCCGCAGTAGTGCGATAATAATGGAATTGATTGCCGTAATCGCCGATGCCTTCGCGGCCCTGCCAGCCGATCGCGTCACGCTGCTCTTTGGAAAGCGGCTCGGTCATCAAGACATAATCATAAACAGGCACAATATAAAACGAAAGATGTTTAAGCAAAGGCGGGAATGCATTGGTGGCAAGCGCAATTTTTTTGGATTGAACTTCGCCGCCTGGGGTCTTTACTAAAACTGAATCACGCTTCTCTACCAACGCGGATGCCTGCGTGCCCTCAAACAAGCGGACTCCAACTTCCAGGCAGGCTCTTCTTAATCCCCACGCCAGACGCGCGGGGTTAACCAGCGCCACGGCAGGATCATGGATCGCGGCAAGATACGTCGGCGAATTGACTCGCGCGCGGATCTGTTCTTGATTTAAAAATTGAATATGCTCGCCATACGCCGCGGATTGTTCCGCTTCTTCGCGTAATTCATCAATTTGATATTGCTCATTGGCGACATTGAACTCGCCCGAACGAATGAAGTCACACTCAATATTGAACTGCCTGATCGTCGCCTCGATGCCGACCAGATTCTTATGCCCCAATTGCACGAGTTTAGCCATTTCCTTCGGCCAGCGATTCAGTCCATTTTGAAAGGAATGTGTCAGCGAAGATGCGGCGAAACCGCCGTTACGTCCACTTGCGCCAAAGCCTGTTTCCACTGCTTCGAGCAAGACCACGTCCCGCGCGGGTTCTGCTTGCTTTGCGATCAACGCAGTCCACAAGCCTGTGAAGCCTGCGCCAATCACAACGAGATCGGCTGTGATGTTTTCAGTCAGCGCGGATGCAGGTTCGGGGCGCAGCGGGTCGTCCAACCAGAAGGGCGTGTGTTTGACATCTTCTAGCGACTTCAATGTTTCAGGACGCGGGTCGTTCGAGAAAATCATAAAATCCTCACGGTCTCCAGGAAGGCGCGTACCAATCATAATCGGTGGATAAGCCGGGGACTTGTAATATTTTATTTTCAAGTGTAGCAAGGTCCACCAAAAATAAATGTCCGCCTGTGGATGAAATGGTTTCTTCCACCAGCAGATATTTTCCGTTTGGCGAGAAGATCAGGCGTCCAACCGTTTCTCCTGTATACACCAGGGATAAATTGAAACCGTCGCGGGTCACAACATATACTTCCGCACTTTGGCTGCCATTGTTGAAATCGGTGTACCTGGTAAATGCGAGCAGGCGGCTGTCAGTAGACCAGACAATGGGATATAAACCACTGCCGCCGGTAAAACTAGCGAGAGCTGATCCACCAATCCCATCCGGTCTCATAACTTTCAACACATGAGCGGCACTGCCATATTCAAATTCGTCATACGCAAGCAGGCTTGCATCCGGCGCGGCTGTAAATTTATGTTTAATCAAAGGAGGATCAAACATAGGGCGGGAAAGTCCATCGGCTGCATTTATAAGATATACCCTATTATCTGTTAATGCCGAGCGCATCAGTACTTTATCCCCGAACCAGCCATCCATAATGTAGGGACGCGCCGCAAAGGGCAAATCTGCGCCAATCTTTTTCAACCCTGAGCCGTCAGGATGAATAATGTACACATCCTCCCCGCCAAGCCTATCGCGGACAAGAAACGCGACCCAGGCGCCATCGGGTGACCAGAAAGGCAGATCGAGATACGCGAACTCTGCCAGCGAAGTCCATGTGTTTGTGGAAGGGTCGAACCGCCATAATTTTGCCGGGGTGCCGTTTATATTATCTGAATAAGCAAAGACGGCATTTTTTCCATCCGATGACCAGGCCAGCGGATTGATCGTAAAATCAAACGCAAAGGGAACCTGGATCGTTTCAAGCGGCGGACAATTTACAGCACCAAAGACACAAAGACCCGATGCACGCGCCAATTGAATGGTTCCACCCGCCTGCGCGGGACGCGGTTGCAGGAAGAAATACAACTCGCCTGCGGTATTCAACAAGTCAGATTCGTTAACCTGCGGCAGGGTTCCCGCCTGAGTCGGGGCGGCAGACACAGTCAGAATCGCTTCAACAGTTTGAGGGTTTGAATTGGGCGGCGTTAAGGAATCAAATAAAGAGGAAGGTGTTTGAGCAGCCTCTGGCAAACAGGCTGTTAGTAAAATCAAAATAAGACTTGAAATTAGTTTCATAAAATATCCTCGTTAAAAAAACGAATGGCTGAAAACAAAAGTTCCCGCCGCCTCTCGGCAACGGGAACAAAGTTTATTCATTCCACTTAAGGATTTTTTGTTATGGTGATTGCATTTACAACCCAGGCCGGGTCAAGTCCCGCTGCATCTGAAAATTCAAGGGTCAGCGAGCCGCCACTGATGATCACGGTAAATGTATTAGCGCTAAAGGCTCCTACTGCATTATCAACATCTGCCAGAGCAATGGATCCATTAGCTTTTACAACCATGTTGTCGTGGGCCAGGTCATTATCTCCCATGGTAGTGGTGACGGAGTAGTTGCCGTTCGCTAGATCCACTTTAAAAGAACGGGCTGCGGAGCTGCTCATCACAAAGTCGCGCTTCAAATCATCTGCCAATATGCTCCTGTCTCTTGATTCAAGCGTAGACACATCGGTCCAACCAAACGCGCCTGCAGCAAATAGCGTCGTCTCCGTTACTTTGGTAAAACCTGATGCAAGCGGAGACGAGGCTGTACCAAAGTCATACTTGTAAACCAATGGAGTAATCGTCCCAGTAGGTGTAGGCGTCGGCGTGGGCGTTGCAGTCGGAGTCAATGAACCTGTCGGTGTCGGTGAGCCAGTAGGAGTCGGCGTTGGTGTTGAGGTTGGGGTCAAAGCGGGTGCTGCTGCATTGAAAATTATAGGCGCGACCCAAAGAGCGCGATCCCCTGCTGGAGAGCCGGTGGATAAAACAGTCAGGATAAATTTCAGATCCTGGCCAACCAAGGGGCTGAGATCAATATCTGCATTGTAAATTTGACCTTCATAGCGCTCGACGAATGCCCAGAATGTTTGAACAGATGAACTGCCGGTCACAGAGTAGTCGAGGCGGAAAACCACATAACAGGCTGTGGCGCCGTTTTCACAATTTACCACAGCGCGGAATTTGTCGCCGCTCTTCACTTTATAGGATGGATAAATACCTTGAATATATCCATTTGTGACATTTTGCGGAAAAGTAAGCAGCCC
>JANODZ010000134.1:0-20504 GCA_031412935.1 Anaerolineales bacterium | reverse complement strand
TCTACCGATTAAGAAGTGTAATAATAAATAACACGGTGTGGGTACTTCTGCCCGATATTATGCAATAAAAGCGGACTTAAGTCCGCACTCCACCTACTGTTAACTGAAAACGATTGTGTCGATGATCCATCTAAAATCTTTGACGGTGCGCGAGTTCAATGAGCAAGATTTTGAATTATTTCCATTCAATTTGGAGATGGTCAAATCTTTGCGTGGATTTGAATTTACTGCGCCCGTCACATTTTTCGTAGGTGAGAATGGCTCGGGCAAATCCACGATCCTTGAAGCGTTGGCTTGTGCCATTGAATCTATTACAGTTGGTAGCGAGAGTGTTAAGACGGATAAATCATTAGTGGCGGTGCGGAAGTTGGCACAGCATTTCCGCCTTGCATGGCAAAAGCGTACACACAAAGGATTTTTCCTGCGCGCCGAGGATTTCTTTGGATACGCCAAACAAATGCGTCAAACACATGATGAGTTTCAACAGGATTTGAAAGATGTAAAGCGTGAATATAAGGACCGTTCACAATATGCCGCGGCACTCGCCAGTTTGCCATACAACAATGAACTTGCTGCCATACAGCGCCGTTATGGTGACGGACTCGATCGGCGGTCACATGGCGAAAGCTTCATGACCTTGTTTCAAAGCCGCTTTGTCCCCGATGGGCTATATCTGCTCGACGAACCCGAAGCTGCGCTTTCTCCGGTGCGCCAATTAACCTTTATCTCCGCACTTAAACAGATGGTGCAGGAAAATTCGCAATTTATCATCGCCACTCATTCACCAATTATTCTGGCTTTTCCTGATGCGCAGATTCTTCATTTTCATGAAGGGAAAATTCATGAGGCGCAATATAATCAACTTGAACATGTTAATCTAATGAGAGACTTTTTATCCAACCCTGAATCTTTCCTGCGGTATTTATAAACATAGAATTCAGATAACGAATTAAATAATGGACGAAAGAATAAACCATCTCTTTGAAACCTGAAACCTGCAACCTGAAACCCAATGTCAAACTTAAAACCCGCTCGTGTCCTTGCTGTTGAAACATCCTGTGATGAAACCGCCTGCGCCATTATCGAAAATGGACGCGCGCTGCTTTCCTCTGTGGTTGCCTCGCAAATGGAAATCCATGCGCGTTATGGCGGTGTGTTTCCCGAGGTGGCTTCGCGTCAGCATGTATTGAGCATTACGCCGGTTGTGGAGCAGGCGCTTACGCAGGCGCATCTCACGCTCAAAGATATTGACGCGTTGGCTGTCACGCAAGGACCTGGCCTCGCAGGCTCTTTAGTTGTGGGTGTAAATATGGCAAAGGGACTTGCTCTCGGTTCCGGTCTTCCGCTTGTGGGCGTCAATCACCTCGAGGGACATCTCTATTCTGCATGGGTGCATGATGTAGACGGGCAGATTCCTCCCGAGCCGCAATTCCCGTTGATGGCTTTGCTTGTTTCTGGCGGACATACCGAATTGAATCTCATGACCGATCATTTGATTTATCAACGGCTCGGTTCAACCCTCGACGATGCGGCTGGTGAAGCCTTCGACAAGGTTGCCCGCCTGTTGGAGCTCGGCTATCCCGGCGGGCCCGCCATCCAAAAATCCGCCCAAGAGGGCGACCCGCACCGATTCAAATTTCCGCGCGCCTGGCTCGAAGGCACATGGGATTTTTCATTCAGCGGATTAAAAACATCAGTATTGTACGAAGTGCGTGAATTGAAAAAGAAAAGCACGGCATTGCCCGTTGCAGATCTGGCGGCTTCTTTTCAACAGGCTGTTGTGGAAGTACTTTTCAAGAAAACCATTAATGCAGCGCGCGGGTTTGGCGCAAAAGAAATTTTGGTCGCTGGAGGCGTCTCTGCCAACCAACCCTTGCGTCAAATATTTAAAGCGCAAGCTGAATTCCCTCTTCATATTCCCCCGTTATCCTTGTGCACCGATAATGCCGCCATGATCGCCTCGGCGGGATATCATCGTTACGCGTTGGGTCACGTCTCAAAGTTGGATATGGACGTATTACCGACCTGGCCGTTGTCGCAGGTAAAAGCATAGTTTCACTAACTCATTAAAACCAAACCGCCGATTGACTTGCCCAAGTCAATCGGCGGTTTACATTAGGAGAATGTAACCTTATTTTAGGTTTACTACCTAAATAAAACCTGAAATCTGGTTAAGAAGTGGATAAGAGAATTAGCCTGCCCAGCCTGACGTTTATTACAATTCCTATAAAACCGCCAATAATTCAGCCAGTGTAATTGCGCCTTCTCGAAGTATCACTGGCTTTTCACTCGTGCAATCCACCAATGTAGATGGGACTACGCCTCGTGTTTTTCCGCCATCCAATATTAATGGGATGCGCCCATTGAGCTGGTTGTACACTTCCTGTGCAGTGGATGGATTGGCTTGCCCGGAAATATTTGCAGAGGTAACAGCCATGGGTCCAGCGCTCCGGAGCAGGGCGCGGGCCTCGTGATGATCTGGAATGCGAATCGCGACCGTGGAAGTGGCTGAGACTGCTAAAGGGAGAGTCTGCTTTTTGGGGAGGATGCAGGTCAAAGGTCCGGGCCAGAAGCGCGAGGCGAAGATTCGTGCCATGTCAGGAATATCCACTGCGACTTTATCCAGTTCGTCCACATCTGCGATCAAAACAGGAATTGCTTTTTCAATTGGGCGATCTTTGGCTTTGTAAATTTTCCAGATGGCGGTGTTGTTAAAAGCGAGCGCGCCGAGTCCATACACAGTATCCGTTGGGAAAGCAATGATGCCGCCGCTTTGTAAAATTTTAAGCGCGTATTGAATCTCACTGGCAGGAATGATCTCGGTTTTCATATGAACAAGATTTCGAGCAGGCGGTCATTGCCCGCCAGGTCTTGATGCAGGTGAATGGTTGCGTCTGAGAATGTGTCGTACGCAAGCCCAAGAGCTTGCACGCCAAGTGTGGATTCGATTTCAAGCAGCATCATTCCTTGAGGTGCGATCCAGGCGGGGGCGAGCTTGAAGAGGCGGCGATATAAGTCAAGGCCGTCAGGTCCGCCGTCGAGAGCGAGAGTGGGTTCGCGGCCGAAGATCGGGAGTTGATGTAATTCTGCGCTGGGGATATAAGGGAGATTCGCACAGATCAGGTCATAGGCCAAAGGATGAAGTTCTGACTTTTGACCTATGGCCTTTGACGCTGGCAGCAAATCACATTCTACAAAATCTATTTGGTGATGGACGTGAAATTTTTCTGCGTTGTGATTTGCAACTTCAAGCGCCGCAGGGGAAATATCTGTTGCCAGAATATGAGTATCTGGCAAGTGCGAGGCAATGGATATGGCGATCACACCTGAGCCTGTGCCAATATCTGCAACGCTTCTCCGTTTTGGCGGACCTTTTAGCCAGCCGATTGCTTTTTCTACAAGCAGTTCTGTTTCGGGACGGGGAATGAGTACATCATTCGTGATGTCGAATTCGAGACCGAAAAATTCCCAGTGACCGAGGATGTAGGGGAGAGACTCACCTGCCTCCAATTTTATTAACGCGCTGACAAGTTGATCTTGTTCTTCTTTTGTGACCTCATATTCCAGGTGCGCTAAAACCCAGGTGCGCGGCTGATGGATAATATGTGCAAGCAGAACCTGTGCATCAAGTTGTGGAGAGTCGCTGAATGTTTCAATTTTCGTCATGCTGTCTTCAAGCAAGTTCTTGATTTTCATGCAAGTTACAATATTTCTTTCATCTTTCTTCTTTCATGCAGATAAAAAAGATGAAAGAAGAAAGAAACTATTCGTCGTCCACTCCCGTAGCCGCCAGACGTTCCGATTCATCTTGAGTGGAGAGTTGGTCTATGAATTGATCGATCGAGCCATCCATGACCGCGGGCAGGTTGTAACTTGAAAATCCAATGCGGTGATCGGTGACCCGGTTTTGCGGATAATTATAGGTGCGGATTTTTTCCGAACGGTCCCCTGAACCAACCTGCGAGCGGCGGTCTGCTTCGAGAGAGGCTCGTGCTTTCGCTTCTTCGATTTCATATAAACGCGCGCGCAGGATGCTTAAAGCACGCAATTTATTTTGTAACTGCGAGCGTTCATCCTGGCAGGTGATGATCATGCCTGTCGGCTTGTGATGCAGCCGCACGGCTGTCGAGTTCTTCTGCACGTTCTGCCCGCCGGCGCCGGAAGAGCGATAGACTTCGATAATAAGATCGCTTTCGGGAATCTCCACTTCCACTTCATCCACTTCTGCGAGCACGGTCACGGTTGCAGTGGACGTATGTATGCGTCCCTGCGATTCAGTGGCGGGCACACGCTGCACACGATGCACCCCCGACTCGTATTTCAATTTTGAGTATGCGCCCTTGCCTTTAACCTCAAAGATCACTTCCTTATATCCGCCGATGCCGATGGCGCTTTCAGACATGGCTTCTATTTTCCAGCGGCTGCCTTCAGCATAGCGGGTGTACATGCGGAACAGGTCTGCGGCAAATATCGCGGCTTCGTCGCCGCCCGCGCCGGCGCGAATTTCAAAGATCACATTCCTGTCATCCCGCGCATCTTTTGGAACGAGCATGCTCCTGATTAGTTTTTCGAGCGCTTCAATTTTTGGATTGAGATCGTCCACGTCTGCTTTTGCCAGCGCGATCAATTCCGAGTCACTCTCTGAAATGATAAGCGCCCTGGCTTCTTCGAGACTCTTCAGCGCCTGACGGTATTCACGCACCTTGACATAAATAGGTTCCAGGTCCACGCGCTCCTTGTTGATCTCGGCGGCGCGTTGATAGTTACCGCCTACTTCAAGCAGTTCGCTTCCCAGTTGTTCATAACGTTCTTCAATTGCCTGTAATTTGTCGAGCATATGGTTTCCTTATGTCATTGCGAGGGTGCCCGCCCCGAAGCAATCCTCCTGGCAATGACATTTTTACGAAATAAAACGCGGCACTCCTTCGCGTGCCGCGCAGGCCACTATATAAAAATGGAGGCAATACCTAGTAAGTGGAAACAGCCGAGAGCACCAAAGAAAGAATTAAAATGACGGCAAATATGGCAAAAAGTATTTGCGCCGCTTTTTGTTTTCGGGCTAATCCACGCTCCGCATCTGATGTCTTTGTTTGTTTTTTCAAATTTTTTCCAGCCATCTTATTACTCACTTAATAATATGTTTATAAAAAGCTTGAGCCATCGCCTTTTCCAATTCCTCAATTGTAACAGGCTTCATTACGTACCCGTCCGCGCCAATTTTCATGGCTTTATCCACTGTCACATCGGAGGCTTCTGAAGAGAGCATGATGACTGGCAGGTCTTTCCACTCGGGGCGGCGGCGCAAAAACTCTAGCATATCCAACCCGCTGACTTCCGGCATATTAATATCCAGGATCAGCATGTCAGGCCGCCGGCCAGCGATCAATGCCTGGGCGGCTGGGCGCGGATTAAAGAAATACTTCGTCTCACAATCCAGTAATTTGAGCATCAAGCTGATGGCGCGTCCCATTTCTTCGTCATCGTCAACGATCCAGATTTGTTTCATTCCAGGTGCGCCTTAATGCTTTCCGCCGCAATTTGATTCATCCCTTTTATCGCAGCTAACTCTTCAACCCTGGCTTCTTTGATCTTATCCATCGAACCAAAATGTTTCAAGAGCGCTTTTCTGCGCGCCGGCCCAATGTCTGGAATCGAATCCAATTGAGATGCCAGTCCTTGTTTGGAGCGCCGCGCGCGATGGGCCGTGATCCCATAGCGATGCGCTTCGTCGCGGATGCGCTGCACAAGATATAACCCTTGTGAATGACGCGGCAATAAGTATGGCTGGCTGTTATGCGGGAAGAAAATTTCCTCTTCCTGCTTTGCGAGTCCCACCACGGGCACTTTATCGAAAAGATCAAATTGCTCGAGGACTTTAACCACGCGTCCCAGCTGGCCTTTGCCGCCATCGATAATAATTAGATCTGGGAGGAATGAAAAAGACGCATCTTTTTTTAACCCCGGGCTGGGTTCTGTTTCTTCGGCAGCGCGCCACCTTTTGAATCTGCGCGTGAGCATTTCCTCCATCGATGCAAAGTCATCGGGTGAGCCGATGCTGGTGCTGTCAATGTTAAATTTACGATACAGGCTTTTGGCGGGCACGCCTTGTTGAAACACGATCATCGCGCCGACGGTTGCCACACCCTGGGTATGGCTGACATCATAACATTCGATGCGGTTGGGCGGCGCGGATAAATTTAACGCGGATTGCAACTCACCCAGCGCCTGTTCCTGCTTGTGAGCATCCGCCTGCCACTGCGCGCGCAAAGCCTGCAACGTTTCGGAGGCGTTCTCGGCAGCCATTTGCACCAGCTCATGCGGCTGGCCATCCTTCGGAACTAATAACTCCACTTTATTTCCGCCGCGCCGCGACCGAAGCCATTGCCCGATGATCTTGGCTTCCTCTATTTCCTGCGGGAGCATCACTTGTTCTGGAATATTCGCAGCCTCGGTGTAGAACTGTTTGACAAACTCGGTCATTACTTCCTGGTCAGCTGTATCTTCGGTGCCTTCGAGAATAAAGTATTCGCGTCCGATCAACTTGCCGCCGCGAATGAAAAATATTTGCACGCAGGCTTCACCATCTGTGCGCGCCATGGCGAGGACATCTGAGTCTTTGTAATCGGTTGCAAAAACAATTTTTTGTCTTTCAATAATCGAGCTGACTGCTTTCAACTGGTCGCGGACTGCGGCAGCTTTCTCAAAACGCATTTCTTCAGACGCCTTTTGCATCTCGGCTTCGAGACGCAAAACGATGTCTTCACTATGTCCGCTCAGGAATTCCATAAAATCGGAGATCATTTGGCGGTAGCCTGCCTGGTCGGTCGCTCCGATACAGGGGGCAATACACAGCTTGATGTCATAGTATAAACACGCGCGTTTGTCGAGTCCTGTAATTTCGCGGTCACAAGTTAAATATGGGAAGATGCGGCGCAGCGCTTCCAAAGTTTGATATACCGCCCAGGCCGAGGTATACGGACCAAAATAACGCGAGCCGTCTTCCACCATTTGGCGGGTGACCGTCACTTTGGGGAATGGCTCATGCCAGTGGATTTTTATGTATGGGTAACGCTTGTCATCTTTGAGGCGGATGTTGTATTTGGGGCGGTGCTTCTTGATCAGGTTCATTTCAAGAATTAACGCCTCGAGCTCCGAGCCGACCACGATCCATTCAATATGCACGATCTCACGCACAAGTCGGCGGGTCTTGGCGTTGTGACTCGTGTCCGAATGGAAGTAGGAACGCACACGGTTTTTCAAGCTGATGGCTTTGCCAATGTAAATAATTGTCCCCTCGCCATTATGGTAGATATAACAGCCTGGCTTGGCAGGCAGTGTGGCTAAAATACCTTGTAATTTCTCAGAGATGTCCATCAGCGGCAATTATAATTTAGAAACACATTTGAATACTTCAGATGTAAAACGGATTCTGACGAGTAATTGACCTTAATCTACGGCTTGACTTTTATTCTTTTAACCATACAATTGAATCAAATCACTTTAAAAGGAGAATGTACCATGAGTCAATTTGATAATACGCCGATCATGCCCCCTTCATCTGGAGCGCAGGGTCCCGCAGGCTGGGTTTCCATCTGGATCAAAGCTGTCTCTCAGCCCAATGAGCAGACTTTCATTGATATTACCGAACAACCCCATGCTACTACACGGACTGCATTTATCTGGGTCTTTCTTGCAGGCACGGTTTCGGGAATTGTTCAGGCAATTTTGCAAGCCATTTACGCGGCAACGGGAACTGTACCTCAATTGCCTATTCCGGGCTTCGAACAATTTTCCCAAAGCGGCGGCGGTGACGCCGGTAGCATTGGCGTAACGTTTTTAACAACTTTATGCCTTTCGCCTGTTGCTGGTTTGATTTCTGTTATTTTCTTCGCGTTTGGCGCAGCCATTGTGCAATGGATCGCGAAGCTATTTGGCGGCGCGGGAACTTTTGAGAAATTGGCCTATGCGTTTGCTGCGGTTACAGTTCCATTTACGCTAGTCTCTTCGCTACTTACCCTGTTTGGTGCGATTCCTTATATTGGAGCATGTTTTGGAATACTTTCACTTGGTCTTGGTATTTACGCGCTCGTACTTCAAGTGATGGCAGTCAAGGGAGTTAACCGCTTTGGCTGGGGGCAAGCGGCTGGCTCCGTGTTCATTCCGGGATGTGTTGTGCTTATTCTATGCGCTTGTGTGGTCTTTGGCGGCTTAATGCTTTTTGGGCCAATGATCGGAAATGTGTTTAGCGAAATCAATCAAAGCCTGCAAAATGCTCCGTAGTTAAACTTCATAAAATAAGCAAACGCCTCTCGGATTGTGAATGATTCGAGAGGCCTTTGCTTATAAACTTGTCTACTTTATCGAGCTACTTGTTTTGCTTCTTCGCTGGCGGCGGAATGCGATGCGCCCCCAATAGCAGGGGCATATCCGCCATATAATACGCATACTCATAAGCTGTGGTTGCCCCGCACTCCCCGAGGATCGGCTCGATCCGGTTATTTTTATTTGAGTCTATACCCAGAACGATCCGGTGTGTCAGGGTTGCCATTTCTTCTATCATAGAGCCCATTGCAGAGTCAACGGATAGTTCTTGTACTTGCAATGCTTTTTTGAGCAGCTCATTAGACCAGCCATTCATATTGTTCAAACAGGAAATTACGTTTGCGCTTTGGACCTTTATATTATCGGTGGCGTCGACGGATTGTGCGGCAAATTTTGTGTGTGCAATCGTTTGTTGGATGTACCCTTGATCGGTATAGCCAGGCTCGCCATTTTGAAGCAGGCCAAAACCATCATCGTTGGGGTTATTGATCTCGCCATCTCCATTCCAGTCTAAATACTGGTTTGTGTTTGCATTCCCAACGAGTTGATTAATAATCTCCTCGGTCGTCTTGCGAATCAGCGCCTCATCGCCATTTTTGAATGCTTTCTGCAATTCGATGACGCTGTTAGCTAAGCTGTCGTCAACCGAACCCCATAAGCCCTGGATGAGCGCAATTTCATCTGGAGCGCTGGGGAAAGAAACCAGAACATGTCGGATGTGAATCAAGGCGAGCGGAGGAAAAACAGACGAAGCGATTATAGAGTCAGAGGCATCGTTTGGGTTGGGATCATTATCCACTTCGAGTGTGATTTCAAGCTGGTCATATAACGATAGGATATTTTGCTGATCTTTATCCACGTAAAATAATTGCGCTTGGGTATTTTTATCTGATTCGAGTACGCCCGCTTTGAACCTTTGCTCTCCGCCTTGGGCGAGAAACCAAATATCGTAATGAGTGCCAGATTTTAGCCTGGGAAGATCAGTAAAAGAAATCGTGGCTTTATCCAAGGGCGCATTTTGGTCTGTGTATGCAGCGACTCCAATTACTTTGTTTGGCGCTTGCGAGAAATAATTTGCACCAAAGACTAGTCCGATCACCACGAGCGCGCCAATGCCTGCCCAGAACCATGCGGATGGGCGCGCTTGTTTTGTTTTGGAAAGCGCTTTTTGAGAAATTTTCGCCAGTATCAAAGTATTTGCTGAAATGGCTTGACCGTTGAATACCGCGCTAAATTCATCAGCCAATTCTTTTGCAGTCGTGTATCGAAGAGCGGAGTCCTTTGAGAGTGTACGGTTAATAATTGCTTGCAGGTCAGGTGAGATTCCAATAATTGGCGGCGGTGTATCGTTTATATGTTTCATCAAAACGCCAAAGGTTGATTCGGCCTCAAAAGGAACTGTTCCCGCCAGCATTTCATATAACATGATCCCAAGCGAGTAGATGTCTGTTTTGGAATCTACTTTATCGCCGCGCGCCTGTTCAGGACTCATGTAAGCCGGTGAGCCGGAGACGGTGCCTGTTGAAGTTTGGATGGATGAATCAAGCAGGCGAACCAGCCCAAAGTCTGAGAGGATCGGTTCTACATCTGGCGGTAAAGGTTTGTTGGGGTCGATCGCTCCGCTTGCGGATCGTAACAGCACGTTGGCAGGTTTAATATCCCGATGAATGATCTGTTGGTGGTGGGCATAATCGATCGCGGACGCAAGCGCGGATAGCAGGCGGGCGATGGTATCGTAGGGAAGCTTTTCCCCGCGGTTGTGAAGCGCTTTTAAATAATCTCCGAGAGACGCACCGGATATCAATTCCATAATGAGGCAGGGTTGTCCATCTACCAGCTCGTAATCAAATACTTGTATGATGTTGGGGTGGCGAAGATTGGCAACGACACGCGCCTCACGTTCGAAACGGACGTGATTCTCTGGATCTGCATCCACATGGTCGCGCATGATTTTTACAGCTACCTTGCGATTAAGCGCGGTGTGTTCGGCGAGATATACCTCAGCCATGCCGCCGCGCGCAATCAATTCAACGATTTGAACTTTGCCAAGCGTTTTTCCATTCAAATTCGACATTTGCGAATTATACCCGATAGTATAATTCGATGAATTGCAAGGAGATATAAATGACGAATACGCTTGAAGAAATATTGCACGAATACATGCACGCACGCCGCTTGACGCTCGCTGCAGCTGAATCCTGCACGGGCGGCCTGTTATCGGATCGAATTACCAATGTTTCAGGTTCATCAGAATATTTTCCGGGCGGCATCGTGACTTATTCAAATGAAGCAAAGGCCAATTTACTAGGTGTCTCAATCAACACGCTCAAGGTCTATGGTGCGGTCAGCAAAGAAACAGTGTTGGAAATGGCGCGCGCTGCGCGCAAATTGTTTAATGCGGATATTGGCATTTCGGTTAGCGGCATTGCCGGCCCTGCAGGTGGAACGCTTGAAAAGCCCGTCGGAACGACCTGGCTCGGACTTGCCATAGAAGGCGGAGAATGGGCACGGCACTTTATTTGGGATGGAGACCGCCTGCAAAATAAGCGAGATTCATCCGAGGCCGCGCTTCAGTTTGTGATTGATTATTTTGAGAGGAGAATTAAATGACCGCAGTCATTATCATTTCAGCAAGCGCCGAATGGCGCGTCGTTAAGGAGCTTTACCCTGATCTTGAACTCCAATATTCACCTTATGGTGAATTTGCCGATATCAAATTGAACGATAAACAAGTAAGGCTCTTTCATGGCGGCTGGGGGAAAATATCCGCGGCGGCTTCCACGCAATATGTGATCGATCACTTTAAACCCGACCTCTTGATTAATCTTGGAACATGCGGTGGATTTGAAGGCCGCATTGAAACGGGAATGATCATCCTCGCGGAGCGGACACTGGTTTACGACATTATCGAGCAGATGAGCGATGGCGCGCAGGCGATCGACCATTATTCAACCCATTTGGATCTATCATTTTTACCGCAGGTTTTGCCTTATCCGGTCTTGCGCGGATTATTGATTTCCGCTGACCGCGATATTGTGCCCGATGATATTGCAGCCTTGATCAAAAAATATGATGCCGTCGCCGCAGATTGGGAGTCGGGAGCAATTGCCTGGGTTGCGAAGAAAAACAGCGTCAAATGTTTGATTCTGCGCGGTGTCAGCGATTTGGTGAATGCAGAAGCCGGTGAGGCCTACGGAGATTACGATTTATTTAGTCAACGTACGAAACAAGTGATCAGAAAATTATTTGAGCAGCTGCCAAAATGGAGCGATGCGATCGAAAAAGTAGAGCAGGGATACCGCGGATATTAATAATTTTCTCTCTTAAGAGCGCGATATAATCTTCATCCGCCGTACAAAACCCCATGATCAACGAACCGCAACAGCCAGAAATTCAAAAACGTAATTTCCGTTATGTGCAAATGGATGCAGTCGGCGTCAGCATTTCAAATGTTGCCGCGCCTTTTCTGCCCGTATTTCTTGCCCGCCTTGGCGCGAGCAATTTTCAAGTGGGGCTGCTTACGTCCATGCCGGGTATTACCGGGCTTATCCTTGCGATCATGGTCGGTCGTTTTCTTCAAACCCGCAGCAATATTATTCCATGGTATAGCCTCTCTCGTTTGCTGGTCATTTCCTGTTTCGCGTTGACTGGGTTGTTCACTTTTTTACTTTCAAAAGAGTATGCGGTAATTGCCACGCTGGCCATTTGGGCTTTTGCAACCCTGCCGCAAACCGCGCTGGCCGTTGCCTTTTCGGTTGTGATGAATGCAGTCGCCGGCCCCGAAGGACGTTATGCATTACTGAGCCGCCGCTGGGCGATCTTCGGTTTGACGACCGTGGTGATGACTTTTTTCGTGACTCGTACGATTGACTTGATCGATTTCCCGCGCAATTATGAATTGATGTTTTTGGGATTATCCGCCGGCGGATTGATCAGCTATTATTTTTCGAATCGGATTAAAATCCCGCCCCACACACCGCCTGTGCTTGCTTCTTCCTCATCGGCATTTGATTCAGCCCGTAATTATTTCTCCTTAATTCGCGGCGCGCCCGCGTTCAAATCTTTTGCTACGAAGAAATTTGTATACTATTTTGCGATCATTTTGAGTCAGCCAATTATGCCCTTGTTCTTGGTGCATGAAGTGAAAGCCACTGACTCACAAATTGGCTCGATCACAATGGCAATGAGCGTCGTGATGCTGGCAGGCTACTTCATCTGGCCGCGTGCATCCCGTAAATACGGCGGACGTTTTGTCCTGCTCGCCACAACCTTTGGCATGATCTTCTATCCCGCCCTGACTGCCGCAACACCTCACGTGCCGCTCATTATCATTTACTCGGGAATTGCCGGACTCTTTCAAGCAGGGTTGGATCTGGTTTTTTTCGATGAATTAATGAAAACCATTCCGCCGGAATACAGTGCGACATTTGTCTCCCTGGCGCAATCGATGCAATATCTCGCAGCGATTGTCGCGCCTTTGTTAGGCACATGGCTCGCGGATTATATCGGTCTCGGCGGCGCGTTGTGGGCGAGCGCTGGTTTGAGGTTAATTGGATTTTTATTATTCTTACGGAAGGATACACCTGCTGCAGTTTCGAGTACATCAAAATTTGTCGTATAATTTGAGCAGCAGCCAACATTCCGGGGATACCCAAATGATCGAAACTCACAAATTTCACGCCTTCCCATGTCATTATTCAAAAAACAGCTCATTTCCCCGCGAACTTTGACAACGATTTCAAAGTCGCCTCCCCTGTCGGTGACGAAGGCTTAATTATTATGTGGTTGAACGCAGAATTACTTATTGAGGAAATATGTCGATAACCAATTCGCCTGCGCAACAAATGGAATATTTAAATGGATTGAGAGGTCTTGCCGCCCTTGTAGTGGTTTTACATCATTTTTCCGTAGGCTTTTATCCATCTTTATATACTGGAGTGGAAAAAAAAGCGCATATATTGAGCTATCCGATAGAGGTGACTATTTCGAAGACTCCATTAAATGTGATATTTAGCGGTAATTTCGCAGTCTGCATTTTTTTTGTTTTAAGCGGCTATGTGTTAACTTATAAGTACTTTAAGATTAAGGACCGGGAAATTCTTTCTTCCGGGGTTGTCAGGAGATATTTTAGACTTGGCATTCCTATTTTATTTTCGATGGTATTAGCGTATATCTTTATGAAATTCAATTTTTTTCATAATCAAGAAGCCGCTTTAATTACAAAATCTGATTGGTGGTTGGCTACTTTTTGGACTTTTCCTCCAAATTTCTATGTAATGTTAAAGGAAGCGCTTTGGGGAGTCCTTCTTAACAAAGAGTATTCAACTTATAACACAATCCTTTGGACGATGAATTATGAGTTTCTCGGTTCCATGCTGGCGTTTTCCCTGGCTGGTTTATTTGGAAATGTTAGAAAAAGGTATTGGATTTATGCCTTATTAGCGATCTTGTTCTTTTTTGATAAAACCAATTATTACTACAGCGCCTTTGTAGTTGGAGTCATGTTGGGCGACATGGATAACCAGGAGTCAAAACCCTCATTATTTAGTAATAAAATTCTAAATTTGTTCATGCTGGTTGGAGGATTATTTTTAGGTTCATACCCTTTTGAACTAAATGTCGAAGGCACCATTTACCAGAATATGAAGCTTGATGTTTTACAAGCCCCAGGTGCGCAATACCATATATTAGGGGCGGTTTTTATCATGCTGGCATTATTGAATTCCAAAAACCTGCAAGCTTTCTTCTCTAAAGCTCCATTTATTTTTCTGGGAAGAATATCTTTTTCTTTATATTTAATTCATCTGATTTTTATATGCTCTTTTTCCAGTTACATTTTTATTTATTTTGAATCTATTTTTAAATACAACACCGCGTTTGCCCTTACTTTCGCCCTGTCTATTCCGCTATTGATGGCAGCGTCCTGGATGGTTTACAGGCTTGTAGATGCCAATGCCGTTTCTGCGTCAAAATTCATATATATAAATCTATTTGGTTACTCTAATAAAAAGGAAATCGGTAAATCAATTATATAAGTGCGTTAAGGTGTGTGTTTCCGAAGCAAAGGATAGGTGACACCCCCTTTTAGCCCACATTTTCCGTGAAATTTGACCCTCCTCCCGAGTTCGGGGAAACCCTCATTGACCGAATCCCGCCGAAGGCTTCGCGTCAAGACACCGCCTTTGCTTTTCCTCGCAAGACAAATAAGAAAAAATCGGATGTTACAGTGACATCCGATTTTACATTTACTTCCCTAACCTCGCTCTCTCTTCTTCAATCACACTCTCTTCCAACTTCTTAAACAGTGGCCACGGCTGATTCAACTTCTTCGCGGGTTGTAAGTCGCTGGGCTTCCAGTAGGGCAAGTTGCCAACTTGCCCTACTGGGCGATACCTCAACACCGTATGCTCACCGAGTGAGTCTTTGACCGTCTCGGTGTATTGCTCGCCGAAGAGCGGAGTTTCGTAGTTGAAGAAGCCGTGCAGTTTTTCGCTGGTGAATGGCAGGAAGGGCGCGAACATCACCTTGAGTGAGTCAATGGCTTTGAGCGCGGTGTAGACTGTTTTCGATGCGCCGTCTTTGTCCACTTTGATGGCTGACCACGGCGCGTTGACATCGAGATATTGGTTGACCACGGTGGCGAGCTTCATCGCTTCGCCTAATGCTGAACGCAGACGCACGGCTTCGAGCTCCGCGCCGACAGTGTTGAATCCGTTTTCGATGGCGGCGAGCAATTCAAGGTCCGCGGGGCGAAGCGAATTTAAATCCACATCAGGAACCTGCCCATCCCAATTCTTATAGCAAAAAGCCAGCACACGATTCGCGAGGTTGCCCCACGTGGCTACCAGTTCGTTGTTGTTGCGTGCCACAAACTCAGCCCAATCCCAATCGCTGTCCTTGTTCTCTGGCATGTTGACGGTCAGGTAATAACGCAGCGCGTCCGGGTCGTAGCGGGTCAGGGCATCGTGTCCATTCACGGCCCAATTGCGTGAGCCGCTGATCTTCTTGCCTTCGAGATTCATGAATTGATTAGCTGGCACATCATAAGGGAGTATCAACGGGACTTCATCATCCGCAAATAATTCCATGAAGGCGCTTCCGACTCCCATCAACTCGGCGGGCCACAATGAGGTGTGGAAGAAGATGTTGTCCTTGCCGATGAAGTGATATTGTTTTGCTTGTTGATTCGTCCACCAATCGCGCCACGCATCCTTATCACCCGACAGCTGACTCCACTCAATCGGGGCGGAGAGATACCCGATCACGGCCTCGAACCAGACGTAGAGTTTTTTCGATTCCCAACCCGCATCGTTAACGGGCACGGGGATGCCCCAATCGAGGTCACGAGTGATGGCGCGCGGCTTGAGTCCCTCGGCTTCAACTTTTCTCAACGATTCGCCCAGGACGGTATCGCGCATATGTTCGGCGCGGTCTTTGAGATACTTGATAACATCGGGTTCGAGTTTCGAAAGATCGATAAAGAAATGTTCGGTATCGCGTAGTTCAGGCGAAGATGTATCGCCTTCAACTTTTGATTTCGGGTTGACCAGTTTGGTGGGGTCAAGCACATTACCGCAAGTGTCACATTGATCGGAGCGCGCGCCATCGGTGTTGCAGATGTAACAAGTCCCTTCTATATAGCGGTCTGGCAGGAAGCGCTTTAATCCAGGCGAGAACCATTGCGGCTCCGTTTTCTTGAATAAGAATCCGTTTCTCAGCAATGCCAAAAAAATTGTTTGCGAAACTTTGAAATGGTTCTCACTGTGAGTAGTCGTGTAGAGATCATAGCTGATTCCGATCTTCTGGAACAAATCAATAAAACTTTCGTGATAGAACTTGTATACTTCCTCGACCGGTTTGCCGAGTTTGTCCGCGCTCATGGTGACGGGTGTACCGTGTGAGTCGGTGCCGGTGATCATCAAAACCTTGTTTCCCTTGAGGCGGTGATATCGCGCGGCAATGTCCCCGGGCAGGTGCGAGCCTGTCAAGTTCCCCACGTGGATTTCAGCATTGGCGTAAGGCCAGGCTACGGCGATTAAGATGTTTTCGGGCATGATGTACTCCGTGATTAGGAAATATTGAAGAAGGTATCGAGAATCGTTATTCGATATTTGTAATTCGGCTTGATGGTTGGCGAATCTTTGAAACCTTCAACCAAATTCCAATTCTCGATTCCCAAATATCGAGTATCGGATAATACAAACAAAAAAGGCCGTCCGCGTTATGGACAGCCCGTTCTTAGTTCAAGGACGAAGAACTAACGTGCTTTCCAGACGCGGATGGGCATTCTCATATTCATTTGCATCAAGGAGGAAAGCTTTGTATTCATGGGCGTTATTTTACAACAAATCCTTGAGTTTGGCGAAAGGAGAATCGTTTTCCTGCGGGCCATGGCCGCAATCCTTTTCATTCAGGTTTTGACCACACTCGGCGCATAATCCCTGGCAATCAGGTTTGCAGATCGGGCTGATGGGTACTTCCAAGAGGGCGTACTCGTAGAGAAGGGTGGCCAGGTCAATATGACCATCTTCAGGAAGGATAAGTCCCGAGTCGGTTTCAGAGCGTTTATCAAATGCGAACAGTTCAGTGAACTCCCAATCGAGCTCGTAATCAAATTCACCAAGTAAACAGCGTACGCATCCAAGCGTGGTTGTAGCGGAAAACTCTGCTTGAACGACGAGGCCTTGCGGCGTCCTGCCGATGTTGACATTACCATCGAGACTGCGTAGTTCAAGGTCATCACCGAGGGTGATCTTATCTAATGCAAACGGGAAATTATGATTGCGTCCAATTTCCTCATGAGCAATGAAGCCAATATTAATACGAAAGGGTTTGCGTGGGTTAGGCATGGGAAAGAAAAGGATGAAGGATGAAGAATGAAGGATAAAAAGAAGCAAGAGAGGGTGGTTGGTTGAAAACTCCTAAACTTTCCAACTACTAGACTTTCCAACTACTAGACTTCCCAACTACAAAACTATCAAACTAACTATACTTTCCGATCCACAATATACCTGGCAAGATTTTCCAGCGCTTCATGTTCGGCGTTAATTTCGAGGACGTCCAATCTGGCGACGGCACGGTCGATGTGTTGTTCGGCTTCACGCATGGCTCGCTTTGATGAATCGCTCGCGCGGATATTTTCCACCAGGCGCGCCATATTCTTGTCATTGGTCCAGCCGCCATTGGGCAGGGAAAGTACATCGGGGTCATCGGGATTCGCTTCAGCGTAGTAAATGGCTGGCAGGGTGACCAGCCCGTTATGTAAGTCGGATCCGAGCGGTTTGCCGACTGCGGCTTGGTCTCCGTTAAAGTCTAGGATGTCATCCACGATCTGGAATGCCATGCCGATCTGGTATCCAAAATCACGCATTGATTCAATCGTTGCTTCATCGACAGGGCTGACCATGGCCGCCGCGCGTGAGGTCATTTCAAATAAGGATGCGGTCTTTGCGTATATACGATTGCAATAATTATTGCGGTTGATGAGTCCGCGGGATGTGAACATTTGCGTCAGCTCGCCATTGACAATGGTTGCCAGGGTTTCTGAAAATAATTTCATCAAAGGTAAATGGTCTGTTTCAGCGGCGGTGATGGCCGCGCGCGCAAAAAGGAAATCCCCGGTTAAAACTGTGGCAGGCGGCGACCAGCGCGCATTTAATGTAGGCATGCCCCTGCGCAGAAGCGCGCCGTCAATCAGATCATCATGCACCAGCGTGGCGGTATGTAATAGTTCAACTGCTGCGCCAAGAGTGATGAGTTTTTCAAGGGGCGCACCGAACATATTTCCGATGAGCAAGCCCAGGGTCGGCCGCACCCGTTTGCCTCCTGCTGAAAGAAGATGTTCCAGGGCGGCGCGTAAATCGGGATGGCTTTTATCCGCCTGCATCCGCATTCGTTCTTCAACGAGTTTTATTTCTTCCGTTACTGGTGAGAGAAAAGTTACCGCGTTCAAATCAGTCTCCCCATGCAAAAAGCCGCGCCGCGTTGGCGGTGGTGATGCTGGCGATCTCTGCAGGGCTTATTAAATGGATTTCTGCTATTTTATCAGCAATATGCTGAACAAAGGCAGGTTCGTTTCTTTTGCCCCGCTGCGGCATGGGAGAAAGAAAAGGAGCATCTGTTTCGATCAGAATTTTGTCAAGTGGCAAGTGTCTTATCATTTCGCGCTTTTCATCCGCATTTTTATAGGTCACTGGCCCTGTGATTCCGAGATAAAAATTAAGCGCCAGCGCTTTTTGCGCGGTTTCAAGATTCCCATTGAACGAATGCAGTACACCGGGTTTTTCTGCGAGCGGGACCGCCAAGGTAGCCTGCCATTGCCCCAAAATATTTAACAGGTCTTGTGACGCTTCACCAAGCCACGCATCGTTTTCTTCGCGCATGTGAATGATGACCGGTTTATTTATTTCCTTTGCAAATTGTAATTGTGATAATAAAACATCGCGTTGAAATGCGCGCTTTTCATATTCTTTCACCCAATAATAATCAATGCCGATCTCCCCAATCGCAACCACCTTTGGATGACCCGCCAACTTTATTATCTCTTGAAAATTTTTTTCTGAAAATTCCTCCAAATAATTTGGATGGAACCCAACTGCCGCATACACGCTGGGGTTTGACTCCGCCAACCGTACGGCTGCGTTACTGGACCTGTGGTTGAGTCCGGGTACGAGCATGCGGATCAGCCCTGAATCGACTGCGCGCGCGATCACTTCTGCGCGGTCAATGTCGAATTTGTCATAGTCGAGGTGGCAGTGAGTGTCGGTCAGCATTTTATCCGCTGGAGATTATACTGTGAAGGTACGCAGCGGCAGAAGAGTTATTTGGATAGGATATATGACTTGATTAAAAATAAAATCATGCCCGGTCCAAATAATCCCAGAGAGATATGCCAGAACCAATTCCAGGGGCAACAAAAAAAATCATCTTTGAACCAACCCGCAGATTTCGACATTATGTATCTGCCGGGTTTATGAATTGTCCCACGGCGCGACTCTACGCCCATGCGCGCTTCGCAGCGACCCGAAAATGGGTTCAGCCAGATCTGGCAGAATCTCTGCTGTAGCCGCCAGCAGGCCGAAACAGCCCGCGATCATCATGTCACCAAAAGGGACGGAAAAATAAGGACGCAACGATTTACGATTTTCGATCTCAGATTGACGATTGAAAAGGCTTCTTCGTGGTCCGGTTACCACGATATCAAATTCGTCCTGCCCAAATTCAAATGGATTCGTCCCATAGATCAACGCACCGTGCCCCATGTCATCAAAAATATCCTGATGTTTGAGCGAACCATCCGCCAATGCGCGAATATATTTTTCAAGTTTTGGCAAATCGATTTCACCTGTGTGATGTTCAAAGACACCCTCGATCCCATCACCCAAACGAAATGCCAATGTATGAAAATTCCCCACGTTAACAATGATCTTGCGATCACGCTTCATGACCGTCGGGTCAAAGTTCGCACCCAAAACCGCCGCAGGTGCGGTATCCATCACAACCAGCGGACACGGTAACTCGCCCGCCGAATCCGCAACGGATTGCAGGCGGGTCATGATCTTTGGAATATCATTTGAGAGGTAGGCAAAAGCAGAAAGTGAATTCTTTGTCTTGATTCGTTCATCGAGATAGTCAAACCTGAATTGCCGATCTGAAACCCCCGCAGGCGCATTGCCATGATCGAAGACCGCAACTGCAATGGCCCCCAGGTCATTTAGCGGAACGCCATAATCGTTGAACGTTTTCGAGATCAGCTCAAAATCAAAATCTTTGAGCTCAAGACAGGAGACAGAGGACGAAAGACTGAGGGCTTCATCTTCCGAGATTATTTTGATCCCCATCGCTTCCACTTTATTCAACTCATCATTTAGCGTGGCCGCCGCGTTGGGAGTCATGTAAACGGGAATCCCCGCACGCGCAACCTCTTCGATCGCCCAGGCTGAAGGTCCGCCGCCCATTTGATGTCCAGTCAGCAGGATCGGGGTGCGGAGTTGTAGCGTCTGTTTGAGTCGGCGATGAATCATCATGGTCGGTGAAGGCAGCACGAGTTTGAATCCGTTCTCGATGTCGAGATTCGAATCGTAAAGAAAAATATCCTGCGTGCCTGTGCCGATGTCTACGGTTAATATTTTCATACAATTACCCCATCTTCTTTCAGGAGAGGGGACGGGGTGAGGATTAAA
>JANODZ010000133.1:0-6004 GCA_031412935.1 Anaerolineales bacterium | reverse complement strand
AGAAAATAAATTATTGCTGGAAATTGGCGCGTTGTTACATGATATTGGCCATTTTATCAATACCGTGGATCACAACAAGCATAGTTATTACATTCTGAAAGCCAGCCCGTTGATCGGGTTATCTGAAGACCAGCAAAACATCGTCGCCAATATTATGCTGTATCACCGTAAATCAACGCTGTCCATGGAAGATGATGGTTTTAGGGCGCTGACATCAAAGGATCGCCTTGTGGTTATAAAACTCTCTGCGCTGATGCGTCTTGCAGACGGATTAGACGTCAGCCATACAGGACGTGTGAAAGATATACAACTTACGCGGCAAAAAAATACCTGGAAGCTAAAGCTGCAGGGAGATGGCGATCTTATGCTGGAAAGATGGACACTTGAAAAGCGCCAGAAACTTTTTCAAGATGTATTTGGCATGAAGCTTGAAATCATAGAATAATCATGAATGCTCAGACTCTTTTATTGAATTCGCTGAATACACGCTGGGATAAATACAAAACCGAGCTAAAAACCTGCCGGAAAGAGTTTTCTGAAGAAGCGGTTCACGATTTCCGTGTAGCCGCGCGCCGTTTACTTTCTTCTCTTGACCTTCTGCGCGCGGTGATGCAGTCTCCAGGAATTCAAAAAATGCGGCGCCTCCTGAAAGACCAGCTTGATGAGCTTGACGATCTGCGCGATATACAGGCATTGCTCGCCGATATATCTGAAGCAATTCACGAGACCCAGGCGCTTCATCCATTTCAGGAATATTTGTGGAACAAGGAAAAACATTTACTACGCGCGGTTCGCAAGGAAATTAAATCGTTGAAGATGGCGAACCTATCAAAGCGCATTCAGAAATTAAGGCGGGCAATCGAAACGTTCAAACAGGATAACCTGGAGTTGAGCCTGTTTTCAGCCGTTGATGAAGTTTATGCAATTGTCAATCAGCGTTATATATTGGTTGACCCAAGCCAGCCGGCCGCGATTCATCGCTTAAGAATAGCATTCAAGAAATTCCGCTACATGATCGAAGCCATTTATCCCATCCTTCAGAATTTACCCCCGGATTATCTAAAAAGAATGCACGACTATCAAATAACCATGGGTGACATTCAAGACATGGAAGTGGCTTTGCAGGAACTTGCAGATTTTGGCGAGCTTGCACCCGCCTCCTATGACCCTGAACCTGCCCGCTTATATTACAGGGAACGCCACGCCATTGCCTTATCGCGTTATATCGAAGACAAAGGCGAGGTAATTACTTTCTGGCGCACTGCGCCGGATCAACCTTTTCCCCAGGAGAAATAGAACATGAACTTGTATATCATTCGTCATGCCATTGCAGTAGATGAAGGCACGCCTGAATACGAAAAAGACAGCCAGCGTCCGCTCACCGATAAAGGCAAAAAGAAAATGCGCCAGATCGCAAAGGGCCTGCGCGCCCTCGGTGTGGGTTTTGACATGATTTTATCCAGCCCATATGTCCGCGCAAAAGAGACTGCGGAAATCCTGGCAGATGTTTTCAAAATGAAAAAAAATATTGAATTCAGCGAGAACCTGATTCCGATGGGTGACCCCGATCTGCTGATCGCGGAACTTAACGAGAAATACAGCGTGGATAGTATTGCGCTGGTTGGGCACGAGCCGGAACTGACCCATCTGGTCGGTTTGCTTGTTTCTGAAAACGCGCGCCTGGATATGACCCTGAAAAAAGGAGGCGTGTGCAGTCTCTCTGCCGATGACCTGCATCACACGCGAAAAGCCACGCTGGAATGGCTGCTCACACCGGGCATCCTTGTAGAGTTTGGCAATAAATAACAATGACCGAAATCTTTGATCTTTCGTCCCCTTCCTTATATATCAACCGCGAGTTGAGCCTGTTGGAATTTCAACGCCGCGTGCTGGAGGAAGCATGGGATGAAACCAAGCCTCTGCTCGAACGCATAAAGTTTCTGGCCATCTTCGGCTCGAACATGGACGAGTTCTTTATGGTGCGCGTCTCGGGCATCCGCAAGATGGTGGAAGCGCATATCATGGAAGTCTCTCCCGATGGGATGACGCCGCCGGATCAACTTGCGGCGATCCGAAAATTGTCTCATGAATTATTGAATGAAGCGCAAAGATGCTATCAGCGCAAACTTCTACGCAAACTGGATAAAACGGGTATTCATGTCATTGATTACCATAAATTAAGCAAAGCGCAAAAAGAACGCGCCGATACTTATTTCAAAGAAGTGGTATATCCCGTTCTTACGCCACTTGCACTAGACCCTGGACATCCATTTCCGCACATTTCAAATTTAAGTATAAATCTTGCGATCGTGATCCGTGATAAAAAGGGAAATGAAAAATTTGCGCGTCTGAAGGTACCGGATACCCTGCCGCGCCTTTTGCCGATCAAACGTTCATCGGGCGGTGTTCGCAAGGATGGGACAATACCTCATCATCATTATTTTGTCTGGCTGGAGCAGGTAATTGCCGCAAACCTCGATGACCTCTTCCCCGGCATGGAAGTAACCGCCGCGCATCCATTCCGCATTGTGCGGGATGCCGATATTGAAATTCAGGAACTGGAAGCGGACGACCTGCTCGAAACCATGCAACAGAGCATCCGCAAACGCAAATTTGGCTCGGTTGTGCAAGTGGCTGTTTATGCGTCCATGCCAGAGAATATACGTGAATTGCTTGTGGATAATCTTGAAGTGTCCCATAACGATGTTTATGTTTTGGAAAGCCCGCTTGGCTTGAGTGGGTTGTGGCAACTTTATACCAGCGTCGAAAGACATGATCTGAAATACCCAATTAATAAGCCGCGCATTCCAAAACCGTTCAAACACATTACAACGGCCGCAGATATTTTTGATGCCATTCGCACTGAAAATATTCTGCTCCATCATCCGTACGATTCGTTCAGCCCGGTGCTTGATTTTCTCAACGCTGCGGCGCGCGACCCGCAAGTTTTGGCCATTAAACAAACCGTCTATCGTGTTGGCGCAAATGCGCCTGTGGTAGATGCCCTGCTCGAAGCGGCGGAACGCGGCAAACAAGTGGCTGTTCTGGTTGAATTGAAAGCGCGCTTCGATGAAGAATCAAACATTGGATGGGCGCGCGCGCTCGAGCAAGTGGGTGTGCATGTAGTCTATGGCGTTCTCGGTTTGAAAACCCATTGCAAGGTCACAATGGTTGTTCGCAAGGAAGGCGAGGGGATTCGCAGATATTTACATCTTGCCACAGGAAACTACAATTCGGTCACTTCCCGAATTTATGAGGACATTGGTATTTTCACCTGCGATGAAGATATGGGCGCCGATGCAACTGATCTTTTTAATTACTTAACGGGCTATTCCACAAAACAGGCATATCGCAAATTATTTGTAGCCCCTGTAACCCTGCGTAAAAAACTCGAAGGTTTGATCTTGCGCGAGATCGAACATGCAAGACAGGGACACAAAGCCCGCCTGATCTTCAAACTCAATTCCCTGGTAGACCCGCAGATGATTCAACTTTTATATCAAGCCTCACAGGCAGGCGTGCAGGTGGATCTGTTGGTGCGCGGCATGTGCTGTTTGCGCCCCGGCATAAAAGGCGTGAGCGAAAATATACGCGTCATTAGTCTTGTCGGGCGTTACCTTGAACACAGCCGTTTATTCTATTTCCACAATAACAACAAAGAAGAAATATATCTCGGAAGCGCAGACCTGATGCCGCGCAACCTCAATCATCGCGTTGAAATTGTATTTCCTGTTGAAAACAAGGAACACATAAAATATTTGCGCCACCAGGTTTTGGAAATATATTTGAAAGACAATTCACGCACTCGTATTCTTGAATCAGACGGCTCATATAAACGCCTTACCCCTGAACCTGGCAAGGAATTGATCGATGCGCAGGAAAAATTTATGAGTTAGGTCGTCAAAACAGGGATCTCAAAATAAAAAACGCTCCCCCGTCCTTCATCACTCTCCGCCCAGATCTTTCCGCCATGCGCTTCAATAATATGTTTTGAAATGGATAAGCCAAGCCCGGTGCCTGAACCTGTGCGGGATTTTTCCACCCTGTAGAATCTTTCAAAGATACGAGATAGACTCTCCGCTGGAATTCCAACCCCCGAATCCTGTACAGCGAATCTGACTCCACCCGAAACTGATACTGCTTCGAGAGCAATTTCGCCCCCCGGCTTCGTGAACTTGACCGCGTTGTGAATCAGGTTCACCAGCACCTGTTCCAACCGCGATTTATCAGCGCGGATAGTTTGCAGATCATCCTCACACTTAATGGATAATTTTAACCCCGCGCGTTCGGCTTGCATTCTCATGCGGTCAGCCGCAGAGTTGACCAAATTCTGCGGCGCGAGCGGCGCGAGGATCAATTCCACTTGACCCGACTCGATGCGTGAGAGGTCCAGTAATTCCTGTGCCATCTGTGTCAGCGCGTCTACTTCAGTGCTGATCCTGCCCAGGAAACGCGGACCCGCTTGCGGGTCGGCAAGAGCGCCGTCTTGTAATGTCTCCGTTAACGCTTTGAGAGAAGCGAGCGGAGTCCGCAGTTCGTGCGAAACGTTTGAGATAAAATCGCGCCGCACAGTTTCGAGCCTGCGCACACGGGTCAGATCCTGCACGAGCAGCAGGCTTCCGCTGGCGTGGGTATCGGGGATGGCAATCAACTGCAAAAATTGACGGCGCGCAGGCAGTTCAACAGACTCGCTCTGTATTTCACCTGTTTGTTGGCAACGGCGCCACGCATCCACCAATTGATGGTTACGGATAACTTCGATGACGCTGTGTCCGATCGCATCTGATATTTCAAAAAGTTTTTGCGCAGCCGGGTTTGCAAACTGGATCAACCCATTCGCATCGACAATGAGCACGCCGTCGGTTAATTGCTCAAGCACAGTGGCAAGGCGGGCGTTATTTGAGTTTAATAATGAACGTTCAATGTTAAACGATGTTTGCAGTGAAGCGATGGCGCTGGAAAGATTTTCGATTTGTTTTATGTCAGTGGGGAGTCTTTCAGGTGCGATGCGTGCAAGACGGGCAAACTCATCCACCCGCCGCTTTAAATCATAATATCGCCACGCAAACCACGCAGCGACCAGAAACAAGACAATAATAATTACCCAAACGAATGAATTCATCCTTCATCCTTCACACCTGCACTGGCGTGCGGCGCAAGTGTCATTTATCCTTTTCCCCTTATCCTTCGAATCTATATCCCCCGCCTCTCACAGTTACAATGCGTGTCGGGTTGGATGAATCTGCTTCGATCTTCTGCCTTAGCCATCTGACGTGCACATCCACCGTGCGGCTGTCACCGATGAAATCCCAACCCCAGACCCTTTCAAGGATGAATTCGCGCGAAAGCATTTGGCGGCGATGCTCGGCAAGGAAGACCAGCAGTTCGTATTCTTTTGGCTTGATCTGGATCGGCGCATTATTAAGCAGTACTTCGCGGCGGGTGAGGTCAATGATGAGGTTATCAAAAGTTAATTTCTCGTGCGGGGTGTTTGCGTTTTTGGACTTACCCATTTCTTCGCGCAACAAACGCGCGCGCCTGAGCTGAGACTTTACGCGCGCCATTAACTCGCGCATCGAAAACGGCTTGCTCATATAATCATCCGCGCCGACTTCGAGGCCGACCACGCGGTCAATTTCATCATCACGCGCGGTAAGCATCAAAATGGCCGCGGACATTTCCTTGCGGAGAATACGCGCCACTTCAAAACCGTCCATTTCGGGCAGCATGATATCCAACACGATCAAGTCAGGTTTCAAGCGCCGCGCAGATTCAAGCGCAGAGCGTCCATCCCCAACAGTTTCCACCGTATAACCTTCTTTTTTCAGGTTATAGGCAAGGGATTCTTGTAATGAGAGTTCATCTTCAACGATGAGTATTGTTTCAGCCATTGCTGGGAATATATCACAAAGGGATGGTTGTCTGTTAATGGGATGTTAAAGATTATCAGACACATGAGATTGTTTTTTGCAAAAGCCGCCGAGGACGGCGGCTGAAGCGTTGG
>JANODZ010000132.1:0-4856 GCA_031412935.1 Anaerolineales bacterium | reverse complement strand
GGTGAATGTCCTATTTGGGATTCCTCATCTCAGCGATTATTTTGGAATGACATGAACGCCTCGAGTGTTTTTTCTTATGATCGAAAAAGCGGCAAAGTTGAAACGCTCAATAACAATAATCTAAACGCCGCCGGCATGGCGTTCAACGCATCCGCTGAATTGGTGTTTGCTGGCTCAGGCGGTTTGCACCTTTGGCGTCAGCCCGGCGAATACCGCACACTCCTGACTCATCACAACGCCGAACTACTCAACTTCAACGACATCCTTGCCGGCCCCAACGGCAGGTTGTATGCCGGAACATGGTATTGGGGCGCGCAGGAATATGAAAAACTCGGCAAGCTGTATTTGATAGAACCCGACGGCTCGATCACAATTCAAGATGAAGGCATCGAACTTTCGAATGGTCTTGGCTTAAGCCCGGACGACGAAGTTTTGTATTACGCCGATTCAACGGCTCGAAAAATTTATATCTATGACGTTAACGCCTCATCGGGCGCTTTGTCGAATCGCCGCGTCTTTGTGGATGTCCCCACCAACGAAGGCATGCCGGATGGGCTGACGGTGGATGCGCAAGGATTCGTGTGGAGCGCACAATGGTATGGCTCACAGATCGTCCGCTATGACCCGGATGGCAAAGTCGAGAGACGAATCAAAATCCCTGCAGCACAAGTCACCTGTATGGCATTCGGCGGACCCGATTGGAACGAGCTCTACATCACCACTGCCAATGAAGATTGGCAAACGCGATACGCACCACCCGGTTACGATTCATCCAGGATTCATTTGGGCGGCGAACTGTATCGTTTGAAGCTTGATGTTCAGGGCAAGCCCGAGTACAAAACAAAATTCACATGGTAATAAAAACATCAAACAATAAAAAATCCATAAAAACATGGCTGCCGACCGCGTTGTTGCTGGCTCCCGCCAGTTTATGGTATTTATTATTGCTCATTGCGCCATTGGTCATCGTAGCCGTTTTTAGTTTCGGCGCCCGTGCGCCCGAAGGCGGTTATGCGCCCGCGTTTACGCTTGAGCAATATCTTAAACTACCCACGCGTAGTACGCCTTTCGTTAACACAATATGGCTTGCGTCGCTAGGCACGTTCTTTAGCATCATCATCGCATATCCCCTCGCATATTTTTTGGCAACCCGCGCCAGTGCACAGGCAAAATCGATTCTGGTTGCTCTCATCATTGTCCCGTTTTGGACTTCCTTCTTGATTCGCACCTATGCCTGGGTGACGATTCTTAGCAGCCGCGGCATTCCCGCAATTTTAATCAACCTCGGACTTGTGGATGAGTTGGTTCTGCTCAATACGCCTTTTGCCATCATCCTGGGCATTGTCTACAACTACCTGCCGTTGATGACCTTTCCGCTCTATGTCAGCCTCGAACGGTTGGATAAGCGCCTGCTCGAAGCCTCGAAAGACCTGGGCGCAAATCGTTTGGCTACTTTTTTGCAGATCACATTGCCGCTCAGTGCATCTGGTTTGGTCACCGGCTCCATGCTGGTATTTATTCTTTTGATGGGCGAATATCTCATCCCCGCAATGCTCGGCGGAGGAAAAATTTTCTTCGTCGGCAATGCCCTCGTGGATTTATTCCTGCAATCGCGCAACTGGCCCTTTGGCTCGGCTGTAGCAATGGCGTTGAATTTCATCATGCTCGTTATTATTTCAGTCTATCTCTGGCTGACCTCCCGGCTCGGCGGTGAGAGCAGGGAAGAAGTGTCGTTGTTCTAATATGCGCGATAGAATCTCAACCATCCTGCGTTATTATTCCGCCCTGATCTATATCTTTTTATATTTTCCGATTGCACTTGTCGTTCTCTTTAGTTTTAACTCCGGCAATTACGCGGCGGAAATACAAGGATTTTCGTTCCGCTGGTATGGGGAAACCTGGCGCGATCCCTTTGTGCTTGAAGCGTTGGGGCATAGTGTTTTTATCGCCGCCACCTCGGCAACCCTGGCCACGATCTTTGGGACTTTTGCTGCGCTTGCACTGCAGAATGTGCGCGGCTGGCTGAGGACGCTATATGACGGCCTGATCTATATTGCGATCATCATCCCGGGTATTGTCATTGGTATTGCCACCCTGATCTTCTTTGTGCAATTCTTCGGCTGGTTGAATCCGATTTTGCAAAATTTTTTCGGTCCCTCGGCGCCAAAGCTGAATTTGGGGTTACCCACGGTCATCGCCGCGCATACGCTTTTTACCATGTCGATCGTGCTTGTCATCGTGCGCGCCCGTATCGCAGGCATGGATCGCACCCTTATCGAAGCCTCAAATGATTTATATGCAACACCAATGAATACGTTCTGGCAGGTAACACTTCCTCAACTTTTCCCCGCGATCATGGCAGGATTTCTCCTGGCGTTTACTTTTAGCTTTGATGATTTTATTGTGGCATTCTTTGTTGCCGGACCGAATACAACCCTGCCCATTTATGTCTTTTCTTCCATCCGGCGCGGGGTTACGCCAAAAATTAATACAATCGCTACCGTCACCTTAATCCTTTCCCTATCATTCCTGTTCATAGTTCAAAACCTGCTCACTCGATCCAATGCACATCCGCGGCTGCCTGGGGATGAGTAAGCGCAAATATTGTAAGGAGATTTACGTATTTAATTTCCGATAAAAGACAATATAAATTGCCTGTATTTCAGCATTTGGGCTTTATACATTTCCGCAACGGGCAGTATAATCACACAACTTATGACAAATCAAAAAGTTGTGGTCGCCATGTCTGGCGGCGTGGATTCTTCGGTCGCGGCGGCCCTGCTCAAACAGCAGGGCTATGATGTGACCGGCATGATGCTGCGTCTGTGGTCTGAACCTGGCAAGGAAGAATCGAATCGCTGCTGCACGCCGGATGCCATGGCGCAGGCTCGGCGTGTGGCTGCAAAACTTGATATTCCATTTTATGTGATTGACGCAAAAGATGTCTTTAAAGAAACAGTCGTCCAATATTTTTTGGATGGATATGCGCGCGGCGAAACTCCGAACCCTTGTTTGTTGTGCAATCGTCAGATTCGTTGGACGTTTTTACTCGATCATGCCATTGCGCTGGGCGCAGAGTTTATGGCGACAGGACATTACGTGAGAAGGATTGCTGCTAAGGATGCAGGAGGAAAGATAAATTTATTACGAGCCGTGGATCATTCCAAGGATCAATCGTATGTTTTGCACGTTCTGACCCAGGCTAAATTACAGCGGGCGTTGTTCCCTGTTGGAGATTATCCAAAACCTGAGATTCGTGCGATTGCAGAGTCCTTTGGGTTATCAACAGCTACGAGGCCTGATTCTCAAGATTTGTGTTTTCTGGCCGGCGATGATTATCGAAATTTTCTTCAACGCAATGGCGCCGAGATGTTGAAGCCTGGAGAAATTGTGACGAGCGATGGCAAGTCAATTGGCCGCCACACTGGACTAGCAAACTACACCATCGGTCAACGCAAAGGATTGAATGTAGTTTCGCCCGTTCCGCTTTATGTCATGCTGAAGCAGGCGGCTGGGAATACGCTTGTGGTTGGCAGATTAGATGAACTCGGTTTTACAGAATTGACCGCCCGCGATGTCAATTGGAGTTCGGGTGAAACGCCGCGCGAGCCTTTCCGCGCACAGGTGAAGATCCGCTATACGGCGAAAGAGGTTGAAGCGCTGGTCAGCCCGCTGGAAGGGGAACAGGTATCGGTTAAGTTTGATGCGCCTGTTCGGGATGTGACAGCCGGCCAGGCGGCAGTATTCTATCAAGGCGAGTTATTGCTGGGGGGTGGAATCATCAATTAGATATTTGCGCGTAGCCAATCTGGTTATTTGGAGTGCGGACTTCAGTCCGCCTTTTTAGCAGTCCGCCTTTTTAGCAAATTGCAGACTAAAGTCTGCATTCCAAAATAAGGAGATTTACACCAATGAAACATCGAATCGAATCCCTGATGTCGGCTCGTTTGTTCGTCGTGCCGCAGTTTGCTGATGAACGGATCTTTTTTTTAAGTAATCTTTCCGGGCATCTCAGTCTGTATGCCATGTTTTATGGCGGTAGTGTGCCCGAGCCGCTTTTGCCTGCGCATATTTCGTTGCAAAATCCGCATTTGATCGGCGGGCATTCATTTTTTGCCTTCCCTGAAATCGATAAAATCCTGGTGATGATCGATCATGACGGCGATGAAAATTATCAGCCCATGCTGATTCCGTTGGAAGGCGGTTTCCCTGAGCCGGCTTTCAATAATTATTTTGTCTCCGCACTTGCATAGAGGAAGCACTCGATCTGCTCGGTGCGAAGGCGGGCGAGAAGCAGATCGATCTCGTCTATCAGATCGAAGACAGCGTGCCCGTGAATGTATTCGGCGACGTCACACGACTGCGGCAGATCATAGTGAATCTCATCGGCAACTCGGTGAAGTTCACGGATCACGGCGAGATCGTCACCTCCATCAAGGTCGCCACCGCTCCGCAAAACCCGGAGAATCCCACGACACCGTTGGAGCTTCACTTCTCCGTGCGCGATACCGGCATCGGTATTCCGCCAGAGCGGCTATCAAAATTGTTCAGCCCGTTCGTGCAGGCAGAGGCTTCCACCGCGCGGCATTTCGGCGGCACTGGGCTTGGCTTGTCCATCAGCCATCGTCTCGTGGAATTGATGGGCGGCAAGATGTGGGCGGAAAGCACGCCCGGCAACGGCTCGACGTTTCAATTTATTCTGCCGTTCCAAGCCGCGCCCCAAAACAGCGTCTCTGTCCTCAATCACACGCAGCCGCAGCTCGCAAATCTTCGCCTGCTCATCGTGGACGACAACCCCACCAACTGCCGCATCCTCGCGTTGCAGACCGGCAAGTGGGGCATGAAGGCACGCACCG
>JANODZ010000131.1:0-2506 GCA_031412935.1 Anaerolineales bacterium | reverse complement strand
CCTTGGTTTGGAATTCAAGGTTGATGCTGGAAAGCTTAAGGGATCGGGCGAGTGGAGCCACGGGAACGGCTACTGCGGCCGCAGGTTTTTCGGCCGAAATTGTGCGGACCGTCCATGCCTTCATGCATCATGAACACGGCGGATTCAATAATTGTGCTTTCACCAGGCTTGAGTACCATCGAACCGATGGTTAATGGAGGAGGTCAGCACCCCTCCAGTACTTCGATATACGGTTCTTCCTTGAAGCGCAATGTGCCATCGCCTGTGTTGGTGACTTTGATCGCAAAGGTTTTATTGACGCCAAATTTGACATCGCCATAATCAATCTTTTGCTGATCGACTGCAATGGATGGCGATCCACCGACATCTCCGCCGTCCTGATTGGCGAAGTAGAATGCTGCGACAATCAGCAGAACTCCTGCCAATATAATAAACGGGAGAATAAATTTATTGTTTTGTTTCTGTCTCTTTTGTTTTTTGCTCATTGATTTTCTCCTTGATATTCAAATTGAAATGAGTAGAGAAACGCGACCAAGTCCCAGGTTTCTTCATCAGTAAAGATCGTTCCCCACATGGGCATGCCTGTTCCCATGCCGCCGCGCAGGAGAAGCCCTTGCAAAATGGCGGGCTTGGCTTCAAACAAATGCTCCGCATCTGTAAAATCGGTCGGGGCTTGAATGCCGTGTTCATCATTATTTTTTTCCGCGATGGCCATCATCTCATCTGCGAACTGACCATCCCCTGCGCCGTTTTCGCCATGACATGCTGCGCAATTGATTTGGTAAAGTTTCTCTCCATCCAGCAACGCGGCGCTCGTTGTATGTTGCGCCCAAATATAGGCGACCACATCCCAAACATCTTGATCGTGTAGCGTTTGCAACGCAGGTTCGTCGCGTAGTTCATCAAATGTTTCCATCGGGGAATGCGAGACGTAATAATCGGATGTAAGCATCGTGGCTGGGATCTGATCGATGAATACCGCTCCGCGCTCCGCCGAGGGCTGATTCGACAATTCGACATGTTCCTCATCTGATTCATGGTCCTCGGCCAAATCCAAACCGAGGTGGACATAAAGCGGGAGTTCGGCGGCTTGAGACTCTCCAACTCCAGTGACTTCAATCACACCGCGCATGCGCCAAAAATTCAAACTGGAAGGTGTTGTTGTGTAGAATGTGTATGTGCCTGGTTTATCGAAAGTGAGGGTGATGTTGACGGGTTCGCCAGGTTTGAAGGTTACAGGCTGCATGGGAAATTGTCCCAGTGCAAAGGTGTGCTCTACATCATCTGAAATCAAACGTAAACGAAGCGGTTCTCCAACACGTGCCTTGATATTATCGGGCATGAAGCCGCCATCTTCGGCGATGCGTGCATGAATGATGGTGGGTCGGCGAAAAAAATTTACAGCCGCGATTAAGCCAATTAGGGAGAAACAGGCTAAGGTTAAGATGAAGAAGCGGCGTGTCCTCATGGGATATTTGAAGTCCCATACTTCGAATAAGTCGCATCTACATATGTTCTGGCTTCCTGCGGACTTTTACCATCCTGTAACATCCGCATAACATCTTTGGTGATATCTACACAGATTGAACATCCAATGGCGTGGTTATCGAATTTTATAGCGCCTTGTGAATCCACACCTGAAACATAACAGTCGTAATTGGATGTATGCCCAATATCGCCGCAGCCGCAATAACAGGGAATGTCCTTCATGATGTCTGGATTGATGGAGGCAAATTGATAAGCCTCCTGCACCGCTACAGGCGCGGCTTGCACGTCCGCAGGCATTTGATCCATCGGCAGCATGTAGAGATGGACATCACTTGATTTTGAGATTGAACAGGCTGAAATTACTGTGGACGATAAAACCACGCTAAGCGAAAGATATAAAAGTTTACGTGTCTTTGAAAACATATTGAGCCTCCGTTGTCGGATAGCCCAATAGTAGTCTGACAATTCAATTGTTTCCAGCGCAAGATAGCGTAACAACTTATACGCCAAATGGCTTATGACGTATGTCTTCAATCTTCTAAGGTCGGGTGTTCCACATCACCTGCCATGAATGGCTCAGGATCCTCTTCGAAAACACGCAGGCAGGCGCGAGTGCAGAAATAAAGGTGCTCTCCACGATAGATGGCGCTGGGGTAATTTTCGGGGTCTTTGATGGCGCCTCCACATGCAGTTT
Organism: Anaerolineales bacterium; assembly: GCA_031412935.1. GTDB lineage: Bacteria > Chloroflexota > Anaerolineae > Anaerolineales > Villigracilaceae > Villigracilis. Next base: position 324 of record JANODZ010000131.1, on the reverse strand, counting down.
TATATTCAGGTGGCGGGGTTGCAGTGATGAGTTGAGTCAAGTTTTAGTTTTCCAGTTTGGATTTGTAATGGATTAAGTAATATGGCGCAAGATTTCATCTTGCGCCATATCATAACAAATAGGAAGGCGCATTTACATACGCATTGCCATCGGAAGCGTGAACAGGATCACATTCATCACGGTGAGGACAACCATTAACACTGCGTAAGGAACATATGTCCCGCAGGCTTTTCCGCTGGTGTCGTTCTTCTTGGCAATACGATAGGCAACGTACAGCTAACCGATGAAGCCAAGCGCCAGCAAGCCAAATTGCAGGAATTGAAT
>JANODZ010000130.1:0-1773 GCA_031412935.1 Anaerolineales bacterium | reverse complement strand
GGTTACTTGCACCTCAACGTTTTAAAGTAAGATTGCTTAATGAAGAAAAATATCTGGAGCTTCAGCCCACTATGATGTTTGTAAAAAATTTCGCGGGAGATATCATTTACTTTACGGACAATAAATTTGAAATCAACACTGATCAGTTGCTTGAGTTTCTTCCGGATGGAACAGAAAAGACCGTAAGCCTAAATGGTCAAACGATCAGTAGAACTCCACCCAAATATATATTTATTGCAGAGGAAACTTTTGAACCTACAGAAGGTCTTCAAGGAATAAAGCGCGATGGACTTTATGGGTTTGTAGATGACAAGGGAAGACTTCGCATTGCAAACCGATACGAAGCTATTGGGAAATTTAGAGAAGGCTTGGCTCCCGTTAAAATTCTTGGCAAATGGGGGTTTGTAAACACACAGGACAACATAGCCATCAATCCTAGTTATGAGAGTGCTCAGGAATTTGCGCAAAACCTCGCTATAGTAAAGCGAAATGGCAAGACGGGTGTCATCAATAAAGAAGATAAAACTATTCTTTCCCTCAGCTATGATTCGGTGGTTCGCCTGGTCGGGCAAAAATTTATAATCATCAATCAAAACAAACACGGCTTGGCAGATGAAAGCGGCAACGTGTTAATCGAACCCAGATTTGACAACATCCAGAATTTGCAAAATGGGTATGTGATTGTAGAACAGGAAGGCAAGTTTGGTTTGCTTACACTGGATGGGTTAAGTACCATTCCACTTTCGTATGATAAACTGGTTTACAACAAAGAAAAAAACCAATACCTGGTGTTAGAGAAATCAGGGTGGGTGAATCTTAGTTTAAAATAATTTCCGATCAATTTTTTATGAGAACCAACTTAGTTGATGAAGACTTTATACGAAACGAATTTAAAGACCCTGAATTAGCCAAAATATTTATAACCAATGGAAAAAGGAGAACAATAATAACATCTATTCTTATTGGATGCTTCATTATTATTAGCCTTATCGCGATGGCTTTTGGATTTCAGCAAAATATTATTGCGCAAAAATATCAACAAGAAACAGATGCGGTTAAAAATCAAATTGAAGCCTGCTCAAAAGAATCTATAGCGCTGGTTAGGCATATACTAAAAGTCCAACAGAAAGCCGAAGAATCTAATAAGAAGGCAATGGATCAGTTGACTGAATGCAAAAAGCGAAGATAATGAAACAAGGAAATAAGTTAGCTCGCATTGCCACATCAAATATTCTTTTCAATACCGATTTCTTAAAAGATAATTTAAGAGATCCCTCATTAGCAGAAGAATTTACCGCCGACGAATTCTGCATGGGCTGCTTCTTCTTCCGGGCGGAGGCGGCTGGGAAGCGGTGCGGGCCGCGGCTGGCGCGGCGTGTAGATGACGTGGGCGGCGCGGCCACTGCCGGCGCCGGAATTGGCGAACTCGAACTTCCGCTCGCGCCCGCCACGCAATTCCAGATAGGCCATCGCGAGGAGCTGGGCGTCGAGCAGCGCACCGTGCAGCACGCGGTCCTTGATCGAGATGTCGAAGCGCTTGCAGACGGCATCCAGCGACGCCGGCGAGCCGGGACGATGTTCGCGGGCGAGCACCAGCGTGTCGATGAAACGCTCCTTCGGCAGCGTGGGGCGGCCTATGCGCGCGAGTTCGGCATTGAGGAAACCGCGGTCGAATTCGGCATTGTGAGCGACGATCGGCGAGTCGCCGAAGAAATCGATCAGCTTGTCGACGACCTGGTCAAAGCTTGGTTTGCCGCGAAGCGTGTCGTTGGT
>JANODZ010000129.1:0-1861 GCA_031412935.1 Anaerolineales bacterium | reverse complement strand
ACAAGCCGAAGAAAGAAGAATGGGATGGTGATTAAAGGGCGGATGAAACGGTGGTCGAATCGCGCTTTTTCCTTATCAAAAATCTCATTTATATAGTCGGTAACGTATGGGAAATTTTGCATAATGGTTGTCATGACCTCTAAGAAATCGTCAAATAGAATTATCGTAACAGAAAAACCGGCTAGATTCAATCCAATTTGATTAATGAGGAAGTGTTTTTCAGATTAGCCGTCGTACTAATGTTTAAAAGATCATCAACATCATTGGCATGAACCGGCTGACGGTTCGCGCTAGCGGTCATCGTCCCCGAGAGTGTTCTTCACGAGCGCGTTCGCGGACTACCCCTGCGGGCTGTGGCGCTGGGGCGGGTCGCCTTGTTAACCGACTGCCCGCTTAGATAGGTTTATTTTTTGAAACGCTTGATACGATTTTGTATATCTGAGACAACACCCTTAATTTCCGCAAAATCCTTCCCGTTCACATATTTGGATAACTCACTTAATAATGAAGGCATGTCAGGCTGATAATAATGAAGTAAGGTTGCAATATCGTTTTCGTAAATACCGACTCTGGCAAAATTACCCTGTCGATATAACGAAGGCAGAGCATACACTTTTAGCAATAACAAACCTTCCACTGTTGCCAGCGGGATATCGCGGTCAAGAAATCTTTGCACCTTTGAATATTCTTTGTGGACTTTCTTGAAAAGCGGATTTTGAGTCAGCAAGACATCAATTTGTAATTCATTGTAATTGGCGCGAACAAAATTTGAATCTTGGTCGGAGATTTTTAGTTCAGGCAACTTTTCCAGCGATGATAAAGCCATGAGTAAATCTAAATCTTCGGTGTTTCGTCCCTCAACATAATGAAGGATTGCAATTCCCCCGACGAGAACGTAATCAATCTTGCGCTGCTCTAAAACAGTGAAAAAATCTTGAACAGACTGGATTAAAGAATCAGAATTCATCGTGCCACCTGGCCAGTTTTTGACATTGAATACAACGGCATTGCGAATAACATTTCCGATTTGAATGCTGCTCTGAATAGTCATTGTGAATTTCCTAAGAGACTGTTTCTTAAAGGCTTTTTTACCACAGAGATCACTAAGATCACGGAGAAAAACCTAAAAAAACCTCTGTGGACTCCGTGTTCTCTGTGGTAAATGCTCTTGTTTTGCGTGATGCTTGGACTTAAGAAACACTCTCAAAGGCAAGTGTAGCATAAAACTGACGCTGTTTTAGAGAGAGGTGGCCAACGGTTCGCGCTAGCGGTCATCGTCCCCGAGAGTGTTCTTCACGAGTGGGATACTGGCGGGCGGCGATCAGCCTTTTCGTCACTCGCGGACACTGGAAATCTCCTGTTCTTTCGTTGTATACTAGCGGGGAGGTTTATTTTTCTCGTGAGCACTGAGAACATCATTTTTATTGAAGAGATCATCGTCCTTCTGCTCCTGATCGCATCGGGTGTGGCGGTAGCTGCGCGCCGCTTGCGTGTGCCGTACACCGTCGGGCTGGTGATCATTGGTTTGGTCATTACCTTATTAAATCCACAGCAGGTGGAATTAACGCCGCAAATTATTATGTTACTGCTGGTGCCGCCGCTGATCTTCGAAGCCGCCTTCCATATCCGCTTTGACGATCTGCGCCGCGATTTCTGGTTGATCCTGCTGCTGGCTGTGCCCGGTGTGATTCTGACGACGTTATTGGTCGGTTGGCTCGTCTCGTGGGGCACAGGGCTGGCTTTGCAGGCCGCTTTAGTCTTCGGCGCGTTGATCGCCGCAACCGACCCGGTGGCAGTGGTGGCATTGTTCCGCAGGCTGGGCGCGCCGCGCCGTTTGCAGGTTTTACTTGAATCAGAAAGT
>JANODZ010000128.1:0-1858 GCA_031412935.1 Anaerolineales bacterium | reverse complement strand
GCAATTATAGAAACCGCTGTAACCAACACATCCAATCTATTAACCCTCTTCAACTCTGGTTTGCGCGCAGGCCTGTTGACTTTTGGCGGCGCATACACCGCCATCCCATTCATTCAACAGGATGCAGTCGAAGTTGGCCGTTGGATGACCAACGCACAATTTTTAGATGGTCTTGCGCTTTCTGGTTTGCTCCCCGCGCCGCTGATCATCTTCTCCACTTTTGTCGGCTACATCGGCGGAGGTCCGCTTGGCGCAATTGCCATGACCGTTGGGATTTTCACGCCTGCTTTCGCCTTCACCATCATCGGGCATAATTATCTTGAAAAACTCGTTGAAAATAAATCTGCGCATGCTTTTTTAAATGGCATCACCGCAGGCGTGGTTGGACTCATCGCGATCACTGCCCTTGGCATCTTGAACGAAACCATCCTCGGCCTGAACGCATGGATCATTTTCAGCCTCGCGCTCATCATTCAATTCCGCTCCACATCAAAATGGACAGTCGCTGTCATAGTCATTGCCGCTGGCGTATTCGGCTTGTTCTTTATCTAATAATGTTTTGTAGTGGTGACTTCAGTGGCCTTTTACCCGAACGACTAAAGTCGTTACTACAGTTTCACAAAGGAGTTCTCACATGCAATGGATCACCCGCTCTCACGTTCACGTTGACCGAGTCGCCTGCCCGTGGCTCATCACCCGCTTCATCGATAACGAAGCGGAGTTTTTGTTTGTCCCTGCCAGCCAGATCGAAAAGGTTGCCAAAGAAACAGGCGCAATTCCATACGACGCGCCCGGCGTTGAACTCGGTCATGTAGATGGACGCTGTTCCTTTGAATCCATCATCGTCAAATATGGACTCAAAGAACCCGGCCTTTTGCGTCTCGCGAAAATCGTCCACGCCGCAGATGTGGATGCAGACATAGACACTGATCCCATTGCTCGCGGACTCGAAGCCATTGCCAGCGGTTACAGCCTGCGCTTCCCTGAAGACATGGAAAACCTCGAGCATCAATTTGAAGTGTACGATGCCCTGTATGCCTGGTGTCGTTTGGATGTGGCGAAGAAATAGAAAAATAATGAGCCAACCCCATCAACGCGACATCACCCTGCTCTTTTCCACGCGCATCATCCGCCTGTTTTGTTATGGATTCCTTTCGGTTGTAATTGCACTTTATCTTGCCGAGACCGGCCTCAGCGAAAAAATGATCGGCTTGTTATTCACATTAACCCTCGCCGGCGACGCGGGCATCTCGCTTTGGCTCACCACCCAAGCAGACCGCTTAGGACGCAAACGCATATTAATAATCGGCGCATTGCTGATGCTGGGCGCGGGGATCGTTTTCATCCTCACTAATAATGTGATCATTCTCATGGCCGCCGCCATCATCGGAGTCATCAGCCCGAGCGGAAATGAGATCGGTCCCTTTCTTTCAGTGGAACAGGCCGGGTTGACTCAGATGGTCTCAAATGAAAAACGCACAAAATTTTTCGCCTGGTACAACATGGCCGGCTCGTTCGCAACCGCCACGGGTGCGCTGGCGGGCGGATGGCTGGCACAAATTTTGCAAGGCAGCGGCTGGACACAGCTGGAATCTTACCGCTTTGTTTTGATGGGTTACGCGATTGGCGGATTTTTACTCTTAATTTTATTCATGCGGGTATCACCTGCCATCGAAGCGCTGCGCACAATTACAAATCAAAAACATACACTGGGTCTTCATCGCTCGCGCAAGGTGGTTCTCAAACTGAGCGCGCTCTTCGCATTGGATGCCTTCGCTGGCGGATTGGTCATTCAAAGTATGATCGCCTACTGGTTCCATATCAAGTATGGTGTCGATTCGGGCATGCTGGGCAGTAT
>JANODZ010000127.1:0-2776 GCA_031412935.1 Anaerolineales bacterium | reverse complement strand
GAGCGCGGACTTGTAAAACTTTTTCAATCCATTCAGCGAGGCGGCTCCGGCGCCGCGGACGATTTTTCCATTGACCGCTATAATGCCTCACAGCAGGAAAAAACAAAAGATATGTCGCCCGCCGAATTACTTGAACAATACAAAACAATCCGCGCCAGCACTGTCGCGTGGGTTTTAACTTTGAAGAATGAAGAGCTTGAGATGACAGGCCGCCACCCATTCCTTGAATTGACCACGATCCGCGAAATGGTGAAGATGTTATATATCCATAACCAGGTCCATTATCGTGATTTGAAAAAAGCGATGAAGAATTAAACACAAAGGACACGAAGTACACAAAGGAAAAATCAAAAAGAGTTGATTCTTTGTCCAAATCAAAAAACCTTCGTGCCCTTTGTGTACTTTGTGTTTAAAAGGTAATCTATGACTCTTCCTCCATTCAAACTCGAACGTTATTTCGCAAAATACGAATTCAACACCAAATTCCTGCTCTGCTCATCTGACTGTGAAGCCTTGTCGATTGCAGACTTGCTTGCATTTGAACCAGGCGCAGCCACGGAATTTCAAAATACCTGGCTGGGCTACACCGAATCTCAAGGAAGCACCGCTTTACGGAAAGAGATTTGCAAGATGTACAAATCCATGCAGCCTGAGAATATACTGGTTCATACAGGCGCCGGGGAGGCAATTTATCTTTTCATGCACGCCGCGTTGACAGCCGCTGACCATGTCATTGTTCACACTCCAGGCTATCAATCGTTAAGTGAAGTGGCAAAGGGGATTGGATGTCAGGTCAGCGAATGGACCACCCGCGAAGAAGACAAATGGGCGCTCGATCTGAGTGAATTACCAAAACTATTGCGCCCAAATACAAAAGCGATCATCATCAACACGCCCCATAACCCGACCGGTTATCTCATGTCTCGCGCGGACTTTGATAATTTAAATAAATTTGTGCAGGAAAATAATCTACTGCTCTTCTCGGATGAAGTTTATCGCGAATCAGAATATGATCCCGCAACGCGTTTGCCCGCCGCATGTGACTATGGCGAACATGCCATCTCGCTGGGAGTCACATCCAAGACTTACGGATTGGCAGGATTGCGCATTGGCTGGATTTCGACAAAGAATAAAAAAGTCTATGAAAGCATGGCTTCGCTCAAAGACTACACCACCATTTGCAATTCCGCGCCGAGCGAATTCCTCGCGGAAGTTGCCATGCGTCACCGCCAAAAACTCATTGATCGCAGCTTGAGCATTATCCAGCACAACTTAAATATTGTTGACAATTTTTTTTCTTCTCACGCCACCCTTTTTACCTGGGTTCGTCCGCAAGCCGGCTCGATGGGATTTCCAAAATTATTAAAAGGGGATATCGAAGACTTTTGCGATAATTTGGTTAAGAAAGCAGGGGTGATGCTGTTACCGGGTACGATGTATGACGATTCTAAGAATCACTTTCGGATCGGATTGGGCAGGAAGAACCTCCCTCAAGCGGTGGAGAAGTTGGAAGAGTATTTGATAAAAATAGTACCGCATAGTACACTGTTATAGAGTGAATAATATTCTTGCTAATATTAATCAATGACCGCAATTCTCAAACTCTCCCGCCCACTGCATCTCCTTCTCGCCGCCCTGACGTATTCCCTGGGCGCGAGCATACCTGCTTATCTTGGAAAGCCGATTAACGTTCCCGCGTATTGGCTCGGGGTTGCCAGCGTTCTCTTTGCGCAATTAAGCATGTCATTGCTTGCCGAGGTTTTTCGTCCGCATAATGAACCGCTTGTAGAAAATGAAACGCCTCAACAAAAAGAGACCCTGCGCAATAATATGCTCTATATTTCCATTGCATCGGTTACAAGCATGGCTTTTCTAATTTATTTACTTTACATCAACCAAACTCTCGCTTTTCCTTCCTTCATCTTTTATCTTTCATCCTTCATCCTTATCCTCGCCTACGCCATTCCTCCCATCCGTCTGCTCAATCGCGGATTCGGAGAACTGACTCTCGCCGCACATATCGCTTATATTATTCCATCGATTGGTTTTCTTTTGCAAGCCAGAGAAAATCATCGTCTGCTGATCGTGATTCTTATTCCGCTCACAGCGCTCGCGCTTGCATATTTTTTGATACTTAATTTTGTTTCGTTTCCGTCCGACCAAAAATATCAGCGCGCCACACTTCTGCGCTACTTGAATTGGGAGCGCGCAGTGCCATTTCATCACAGCCTGATTATTTTTGCCTATTTTATATTCGCAATATCACCCTTGCTTGGTTTTTCGTTCTCGCTCATCAAACCCGCTTTTCTCACACTGCCATTTGCCATCCTGCAGATCTTGCTCCTGCGCCATATCTCACTCGGCGGCAAACCCAACTGGACTCTATTAACAGTCACTGCCCTGGCAGTCTTTGGCTTGACAACATATTTTCTAACCCTTACCTTTTGGCTTCGTTAAAACTTTCAACTTTCAACCTTCAACCTTCAACCTTCAACATTGTTCAACCTTCAACATTGTTCAACCTTCAACCTTCAACCTTCGACTTAAAATATATGCCCGAATTTTTGACTCTCCTCCCGCCCGACCAGGCCCGCGACAAATTGCTTTCGCATCTCGCTTCGCCGATCATTGATTCTGAATCGATAGACGTTGTCCACGCCTTGGGCCGCTTCAGCGCGTCTGACGTTTTCGCGCCGCACCCCCTGCCTGATTTTCCCCGTACCACTGTCGACGGTTACGCTGTCCGCGCAAAAGACACATTCGGAGCAAGTGATTC
>JANODZ010000126.1:0-9032 GCA_031412935.1 Anaerolineales bacterium | reverse complement strand
TTGTACTGCTGCTGCTCCCGCCTCCACTGGTCTTACTGCTGCTGGTACTCGTGGCAGGTGATGACACTTTCTTCAACAGGTCATACCAGAAGGATGATCCCTGCGAAACCGCCGCGGCCGTGATGCCCAGTCCGAGCACCTTGAGTAGAATGAATATGGCCCAGCCGGGAATATCAGAAGTTGACGGAAACTGTTGTGTTTGCCACCAGCCAATCTTAATTGAAAACGCACTGAGATCCTCAACAAGATCAGATAAATCTGCACTGGTACCGCCTTCTGCCACAACCGCATCTGCCTGGGCGGCGGCAATGGCACGCAACTCTGCATTTGTCCATAAAGTCTTGGCAAGTTGAATGGTATCCGTGCCGAATAGAATGGTTATCCCAATCGAAAGGATGATCACAAAACTACGGGCACGCGCGCGGAAGGTTTCCGCAGCCTGTTCCATCATCCCCGTAAAGTAAGCGCTTGTGCGTGTTCGCAAATCAACAATACTGGTTACGCCCTGATTAATCCAATTAATAAATGCATTTTTTCCTTCAGAGTCAGGCAGCTTGTCGATCAACTCGGCCAGCTCCAAGAGACTCATCTCTTTTTTTGTAGTCAAACCTGCGATATCAAAAAAGGAATCCACCAGGGTGGCCACAGGAATTTTTTCGACCATTTTGGGTTCAGTGACTGAGCCAAAGACACTCAGGAAACCCTTGTATCGAATGGGGCGAAGAGCCTGTATTTGCGGTAAATTCTTAAGATCTTCAATTTTTTTATCACCAACTATTTTGATCAAATATTGCTGTAATGATTTACCGCGCGTCTCAACCGCCTCGTTGATCCATTGTGTCACCAGTGACACGACGGAACCTAACAGATAATATACAAGAATGAGACCTATTGCAACTTCGAGAACTTGTGGAATGGACATTGATTTCTCCTTATTATTTTCCTGTATGTGAATGTTTTTCCAACTCTGCAAGCCAATCCAACGGCTTGTTCCAACGAACACGCTCCTGCACACCGGCATGATCTTTGCGGGGCCTGTCCCATTTTGGGCCTGGCGGACCTGATTCTTCTGTTAACCAACTCTTCACCCCCCAAAGACCCTTATATTGTACCCAATCTGGCTCAGGATTCAAGAGCACGCGCCGCCATGTTTTCATTTGCGGATGGGCTGTCTTTCTTTCAGACATGATCCGTTTAAGATAACTGCTTGATCTCATCCTCGATTCATGCTGAACCTCTCCCTGCAAACCAATGCGAAAACCATCTCCTGCGGCAATCTCCATCGGCAAACTCACCACATAATGATCAGTCTCATCGCGCAACGCATCAAACGCGCCTTCTGTAAGAAAATTCGTTCCGTGTTCCTGCATTTCTTTCAGCGCGATCTCACGCGCCTTCTGATTCGGGTTGAGCAATAAAAACAGATAATGGATCAAACCATCCGCCCAAAAAAGGAAGCGCTGCACGCGCCCCTGCCGATACATACTCGGCGAGCGGATTACCTCAGGCTTGCTGTAATTTGCATGCGACCCAAGCGCAACATATACGAGCGGATGCATTGTAACGCCTCCCTGTGTATCCAATGCCTTGATTACCGTTTCCCATATTTCGATATTCCCGGCGCCATGCTGAGAGAATAATACAGCGTAAGGCGAATCGTTCTTAAGATAAACCGCGATCATCTCCCAATCCCCTTCGTGATGATTCATGCCATTGGCTGCCAGACGCCAATCGTTAAAAGCATAAAAGAAATGGTATTGCAAGACCGTCCAGTTGTTCTTTTGCTTGTCGGTTTCAAGGAGAACACGGCCATAATAGATTGGCTCAGGTTCGTTTTTCATGATCTCGGCATATTGATAATAAGATTCCTGCGCAATTTTTTCTGTGGCTTGCGAGAGCATATCCATGATCACCCCTGGACCTTCGGGAACAACGCGCTCAAGGATAAATTTCATCGTCCGCATAAAAAGATAAAACAATCCGATCAAGTAGATCGGCAGCAAAACAAGATATTCCACGGCAATGCTGATGTATTGACTTTGGCGCAGAAAGAACCAAATTGGCGCGACCTCAAGTATAAAAAATAACAAGGCAGCCAAAGCGGCTGGAATGATACGCAATCGAATAGGTGAGGCAAGCATAAAGATAATCAGGGCGGCAATCAATGAAAGCAGAATAGCAGTTTCAACCCCTGCCAACCCTATCTTAAACCACGCTCCTACAATTCCAATTGCCGAAACAGCGCCCCACCATAACCAGGCATCCGCATCATTTAGGGGTTTGTTGATAAAACGCAGATAATATTGCTCACTCTGCAGCCTGCCAATGCGTGTCAGCAATGGCTCATGAAAATGGGAAAACGACTCCACAGCGCCCTGCGGCCCGCTTGGAAAAATTAAACATCTTTCCAGATATGGCTCAACAGCCATTGGAAAAAAGCGCTCGCTCTTCGCAAAGCGAAGTACGGGCTCATATTTTTCAAGCAGCTCAAGGTCGGTCACACAGCCTCTATGGTATAAACATAATTATGGATCCACATATTCTTGAACAATCTTTCTCCGCCTATTTTAACGCCAAACCTGAATTTATTGTCCGCGCACCCGGGCGGGTAAACCTGATTGGCGAACACACCGATTACAACAGCGGATTCGTCCTGCCCATGGCAATTGACCGCGCTGTGTGGATCGCTCTTGCCCCGCGGGCGGATTCGCAAATCCACATCCGCTCATTGGATCTTGAAATTGATTCTGCCTTCGGATTAGATTCTCTCACGAAAGGCGAAGGCTGGGTCGAGTACATCAAGGGAGTCGCCTATGAATTGCAAAGTGCAGGCTATCCATTAAAAGGCTTCGACGCAGTGATGACAGGCGATGTACCCCGCGGAGCTGGCTTATCATCCTCTGCCGCCGTGGAGTTGGCAGCTGCCCGTGCTTTCTCAGCAGCCTCAGGCTTTGCGTGGGATGCGTCACAGATGGCGAAGCTTGCACAAAAAGCCGAGAACGAGTGGGTTGGTGTAAATTGCGGCATTATGGATCAAATGGCAAGCGCGGTATCCAAGGCAGGGAGCGCCTTATTTTTAGATTGTCGTTCATTGATATATCAATTTGCACCACTGCCAGAGAATATCTCCGTGGTGATATTAGACACATCCACCCGGCGCGGTCTGGTTGAATCGGCTTATAACGAGAGGAGAAGTCAATGTGAAGAAGCGGCGCGCTGGTTTGGCGTAAAGGCGCTGCGCGATGTAAGCGTGGAGGAGTTCGAAGGAAAGCGAAAAAAGATAAGTGGAATGAGCGATGTCGTATTAAAGAGAGCCAGGCATGTTATTACAGAGAATGCGCGTGTACTGAATGCTTTGGATCTGATGAAAACCGGGAATGTAAAAAAGTTGGGAGAGTTATTCAACGCCAGCCATAACAGCCTGCGAGACGACTTTGAAGTGACCAACCAGGCGCTAAACCAAATCGTTGAATGCGCGCAGGATCAATCAAGTTGTTATGGCGCGCGCATGACAGGCGCAGGTTTTGGCGGCTGCGCCGTGGCTTTGGTGCAGGAAGACCATATTCAAGAGTTCATACAAGCTGTTTCTGCGGCCTATAATCAAAAATCCGGTTTGGATGCAGGCGTTTATATCTGCAAAGCAAGCGAGGGCGCAAATCTCGTTCAAAGTTAATCCAAAGATGGCCTCGGGACGGATTTTGATGCCCGGTTGCCGGTCTTATCAAGAACCGAAAATAAAAATGGACACGCTGAACGTGTCCATTTTTATTTTAGATAAATGCCATTTGTTCGACCGCGACGGTTCGTTTACGAGTCTGACGTTTGTTGGCCTTTTCTGCGGCAATGCGGGATTGTCGAATTTGGGCATTTCGGATGATCAACTTCATGAATTTCAAATGATCGGTACGATCATTGAGAAGCGAGAAGTCCGCCGAGCCTGGCTCGTGAGGCGGATAAAAGATTCCGCAATTGGGATTGATCTCGAGCATATAAATTACGCCATCAGCATCCATACGATAATCACAACGGGCATAGCCGTTGCCTCCCAATTCCTTGAAAACGCGCATGGTTTGCTCGCGTAAAGTCTTCTGAATCTTCGGGTCGTCCACAACCGCCACGGACATTTTTTCGTATTCGATCCACTTCATATCATAATGTTTGAAGGATTCACCTGCGGGGAAAATAAATTCAACAGGTGTAAATGTGAACGGCTTCTTGGTGTCATCTGAATTTTCTGCGATGAGACAGGTGAATTCTCGGCCTTCAATGAATTCCTCGATCAGCGCCCGGCCAAACTCATTGATCTCAAGCGTCAATTGCTCGCGTAATTGCTCAAGGGTCTCAACCCTTGAATTGCGGCGAATGCCGACGCTTGCATAGCCGTGCGGCGGCTTGACCAGCATGGGGAATTTTAATCGCCTGACAACTTTCTCAGCGTCTTCCACTCGATTAACAAAAATCCAATTCGGGGTGGGAACAGACACACGCCGGGCGGCATTTTTCATTTCGTCGCGTGTCGGGTCGAAAAACTTTGAATTTGCCCCGGTAAAAGCGGCATTATATTTTTCAAGCGCATTGACAAGTGCAATCCCTGAAAGCGCATCATCGGGAGTGCCGTCGCACAAATTAACAAATGCATCAACACCGTCAAACATCAAATCGCGAATTTGTTTTTCAACATCCTTTGGCTCCACAAGATGCTGTTTCCAACGATATCCATTCATATAAGGCGATGGATCGTACGGAACATCATTTTCATCTGGAGTACTGGTTAGCACACAAATATACATAATCATCCTCTATTATATTTCTTATCTATCTAATTATTGATACGCTTCAATAAAAAATATATTTTATTTTAATTATTTACAATTCAATACGCAAATAACAACACATCATCATTGTACTTTGTATATTGTTATACATTAATTGATTTATGTAAAGGGTTTTGAGTATACAAATATCTTAAAATATTTGGCGGTTATCATGCATAAAAATATATTTTATTATTAATAATCAGTGTATTTTCAATTAAAGTATTAGGGATGCGGAAATTTTTCCGCATCCCTAATAAAATAACATAAATCTTTCCGAACAATTAATTTTTATTTCCAAACTGAATCAATTGTTCCTTGTATAAGATATAGATAAATTCCGATATAAGCTTGACATCGTCATTTCCCTATTGCCGATCATTTAATTCTAATTGGCATACATGTCACCTAGTATTGACGCGAATAGATCGCATCTATTTTGTCATAATCTCCACTTCAGCGCTCATGCCCCAAAGCAGACCTGGAAGCTGTTGATCGAGTTCAATCGTTACGGGGTAAACCACATCCCCGCCAACTGTAACAGAGATGGGAGAGATACGAATCACTTTGCCAGTGACCTTTGCATCCAATGCTTCAATGTAGACATTAACCCTTTGCCCAATTTTTACAGCGGGCACATCCCGTTCACTTAAGTCTGTGGTTTCGATCAGCATCTGGGAAATATCACCCAATCTGATCACGACCTGGCCCGCCTGGGCGAATTCACCAGCCTGAAGTTTGACATCGACCACTGTCGCATCAAAGGGTGCGGTTAAAAAAACTTGTGCAAAATTTGCTTGTGCAATTTCAAGTTTTGCTTTTGCCTGTTCCAACTCGGCTTCGGCTTGTTGACGCCGCTCCGGGGGGCGGTCTAAACGCGCTGGGATCCAGTATTGGTATTCAAATTCTGCGGCTTGTAATTCCAACTCTGCGGCAGTAACGGACAACTCAACATCAGGCGAGTAGAGAGTTAATAAAGTTTGACCCGCTGTAACCAGGTCTCCTTCTTTGACAAGCACAGTCTTCACTGGCGCTGAGATCACAAAACTCATCTGTGTCGAGTGCGCAGGCAATGCTTCAGCGGAGGCGACCACTCCGTCAGAGAGGATTAAGCCTATTGTTGGCGTGGCAGGTTCGATCAAAACAGGGGGCGGGGTGGATGGTGCTCCACATGCGGCGAGTGTAACCGTCAACGCCAGCAACGCTGTCCAAAATATTTTTTTCATCGGGTTCTCGCTATTCTGTTTCAATCGTTACTTCGGCGCTCATGCCCCAACGCATACCTTCGGGCTGTTGATCCAATTCAATGGTCACTTTATAAACCACATCACCGCCAACCGTTTCAGAAAAGCGCGCAATATCAACCACCCTGCCGCTGAATTCCTGATCAAGCGCGTCAATAAAAACGGTCGCAGTCTGACCGATCTTTACCGCAGGCACATCTTTTTCGCTCAAGTCTGTCGTCTCAATTTGGAAGTGAGTCAGGTCTCCCATTACGATCACATTCTGACCCGGGCTTGCGAATTCGGCTGGCGAAATTTCAACCGATGCGATCGTACCCGCAAAAGGCGCGGACAAAGCAGCTTGCGCGAGTTGCGCTTTGGCAATATCCACTGCGGCTTGTGCGCGATCAATATTCGCCTGCGCGGCATCCAGCCTTTCTTTTGAAGTACCCGTGCGGATTAAATACGCGAGTTGAGTTTGCACCGTAACTACATTTGCTTCAGCCTCTTTAACTCGCGCTTCGAGAACAATCGTATCCAACGTGACAAGAATCTGATTCGCGGTTACTGAATCACCTTCGGCGACCTCAACAGTTTTCACTGCGCCTGAAAGAGGAAATGCCAATTCAACCTTTTTCACAGGGACGACGATCGCGGAGGCAGTGGCTTTGTTTGCAGAAGAGGGGGAAGTCTGCGTGCCAGAATCGAGTGAAACCGTGGCGATAGGCGTTGGCGAAGCTGATGAATTACATGCCGCCAGGGTAAGTACAAAAATACTAACTAATATCCAAAAATATTTTTTCATTATCTTTTATCTCCGAACTTTATTTTAAGAGCGGCTTGCTGTCTTTTTCTATCAAACCATCCTGCAATGTGACGACTCGACTCGCATAACTTATTACGCGCGGGTCGTGGGTGGCGAATACAAACGTGACACCTGTTTCTTTATTAAGCCTTTGCATAATGTCCATGACCTGCCTGCCGTTTTCGGTATCGAGATTTGCGGTGGGTTCATCAGCCAGGATCAGCTTGGGATTTGCAGCCAGCGCTCGGGCGACAGCGACGCGCTGCTGCTGTCCACCTGAGAGTTGATCGGGACGGTGATGCACACGGTCGGAGAGTCCAACTGCTTCCAACATTTCGTTGACGCGTGCCTTGCGTTGTGCCGGTTTGGTTCCATTTAACAAAAGCGGCATCTCAACGTTTTCATACGCAGTCAATGTTGGGATGAGCGCAAAGAATTGAAATACAAATCCAATTGAATTCTTGCGCAGATCGGCGCGCTGGTTGCGATTGAGACCTGCGGCATCCTGTCCGTTGATGGTTACATTTCCAGTTGTGGGTTGGTCAAGCAGACCAATCAACTGCAGCAATGTAGTCTTGCCTGAACCGGATGGACCAACCAATGCGGTGAACTCACCATCTTCGATGGATAGACTTACACCGCGCAGAGCTCTCGTTTCTACTTCGCCGATCTTAAATACACGTGTTGCATTGGTAACCTTTGTAACTTCCATTTTAGCCTCCTGCTCCATGCAATGCTTCGACAGGCTCCATGCGCGCGGCAAGCGCTGCGGGGTATAGGGAAGCAACGAGTGTAATAATATAAGTAACGATGGCAAGGTTGATGGTATTTTTCAATGTAAGGTGGGCATAGATACGATCTTCAAAAAGCACACCTGTAATGCCGAAATCGCCAATATAAAATCCTTTGACGGCCGCAAAATAAACCATCACACCGCCAATGATCAAGCCGCCAATCACACCGCCTGTGGCGAGCAACGCTGCCTCGGCAAGGAATTGCGCCATGATGCCGCGGCCTTTCATGCCGATGGAAGTCAGGATTCCGATCTCGCGCGTGCGTTCAAAGACCGCCATGACCAATGTGTTTGTGACAACCGTGGCGGTAATTCCCAACACGATCAAATACAACACAATAAAGAACGCGTTTGCATAATCTTCAAACTGGACAATGAAATCATTCTGTTCGCGCCATGTAAGTATTTTTAAATTTTTGGATTGCAATGCCTGCGCAACAGGCTCAGTCTGTTCGATGTTCTGTAAGAGCACAAAGATCGTGCTGGCATGATTCTCTGTTGCAGTAAACACCTGCGCTTTTACAAGCGGCATGAAAACAGTGATCTCATCATAGCCGGGCGTTCGCGTTGTATAAATCCCGCGGATGGTGAACAACTGCTCATCCACATCTCCATTGGAAGTATTGACCAGCAGGTTAACTTGATCGTCCACATTGAGATTCAATTTATCAGCAAGCACATTGCCAACCAGGATCCCTTCGCGGTCATCTGCCCGGATAAATTCACCCGCGGTCATTCCCTCACGAAATGGCTGGTTCGCCGAGGACGCAGGATCAATGCCGACGATTTGCACGCCCTTCGACTCGTCGCTGAGACTTAATATTCCGCTGGCGATCAAACGCGGGGTTGCAACTGTAACTTGCGGCAACGAGTTAAGTTTCTCAATCACCTGATCAGGGTCTGCGATCAAATCCTCCCATTTCAAGCTGATTTTATTTTCATCATAAGATGCAGGGCGGATTTGTAAATGTCCGCTTTGCAGGCGAATGGTGTTGTTCAATGCTCCACTCATCTCGCCTTCCAAAACAGAAACCATGAGAAGCAACAATGCCATTCCAATCCCTACTGCCAATGTAGAAAGAAGTGAACGAGATTTGTTGCGTCCCAAATTGCGAAATGCTAATTTGAATGCTGTCATATTTATATTCTCATTTCAGACCTAATAGGTTTTAAAAACCTGTTAGGTCTATTCTTATACGTGATGTAATGCCTCAGATGGCTCGCGCTTGGATGCGATGACAGCAGGAATCAATGCGGCTAATGCGGCGATGATGAGCATAATCGCGGCGCGGCTAAATAATTTGCTGACACCTAAAGTTGGATACACCCGCCCACTGATTAAAGCCATGTAATCTGTAATGCCTGCAAACTGACTGTAATCCATGCCTACTTGCATG
>JANODZ010000125.1:0-2638 GCA_031412935.1 Anaerolineales bacterium | reverse complement strand
TATAGGGGCCATCTTTAATTTCAACCACGCGCTTGCATTTGACCACACACGCATAACAAGTATCGCGTTCCTTCAAAATGGTCTCAGCCATCTTCTCGCCGCTGATCGGTTCACAGCTTTCGAACTGACCTTCGTTATAGTTGCGTGTGGGCAAAGTGCCAATGGTATTGTTGAACAAAACCACAACCGCGGTACCAAATTTGGCGAGTCCATCCATATCGCCGTTCTCAGGGATGGCTTTCGGACCTATACGATTCAAGGCGGTCAACGCCTTGGAATCAAATATCTGCATCTTGCGTTTACCGCGCACAACAACGGCTTTTAAATTCTTCGAAGCCATCACAAGCCCCATGCCGGTCCGTCCATTATGACGGTTGGACATTGAAACCAGCGAAGAGAACAATACGCCATTTTCTGCGCCGATCCCGTGCTGCAATATTTCTGCTTTAGGGTCCACTTCTTTATGAATGATATCGTCCACTTCCCCCGAGAGTTTTCCCATCAAATGCGCCGCGTCCCGCAATTCAGGGTTACCGTCAATGATCGCAAGATAAACGGGCTTCGCAGATTTACCTTTGATGACCATGCCGTCAAAACCTGCGAACTTTAATTCAGCGGGAAAAAATCCGCCGCTTTGCGAGTCACCAATACCGCCGCTGATCGGCGATTTGGCATTCGCATTCAACCGGCTCTGACCCGAGATGGCTGCGCCCGTGGTCACACCCGCCATGAGGGTTAACACATTTTCGGGACCGATCGGGTTGGCGCCTTTGGGCATATCACGCAAAATATAATGCATCCCCATCGCGCTGCCGCCAAGATACTTGCGGTAGAAAGCCTCGTTAGGCTCTTCGATAGTGAGAGCGCTCTTTGTCAAATCAACGTGCAGGATCTTACCGATATAACCGTTGGGCATGGTTTCCTCCGAAAAATTTTTTTCAATTATACAAGTATGGATGACTTATGGCAACTTGACTTTTCCGAAAGCGACACGCAAACGCTGGTAATTTGTCAATTTCCCACTCCATGCAGCTCGCTGCTTTCCCATCCGACAATTGATTCGGTTTCGAAAGACATTACAAGAGCTCCAGGTTGTTTGTGAAATCGGAAGACTACGCAGCCTTCATTTCTTTTATTCCATACGGGAATCCATAATCAGCCATCTTATCCATAAATACAGTCGGCTCAAAGGCTTCTGGGCCAAGTACGCCTGCGCCTGTCCATTGACCATGTTCGATCAAATCCATGGCGATGACTGCGCTAAAAGCGGTCTGCGCCACCACGGCCTGACAGCCCCACGCATCCATGCAGGCTTTATTATCCGCTACTTGATACAAATACACTTCCTTCTTCTTTCCATCTTTCGTGCCCTTTACCCACGTGCCTGCGCAAGTCTTGCCAGACATCCTGTCACCTAGATGGGCAGGGTCGGGCAGACAAGCGGCTACCAAGTCACGCGGTGAAACCTGCAATCCTTTTACGGTGATCTTTTCTTTGTTGTCCAAGCCAAGCATATGTAATGTTTTGAGCACACCGATGAATTGGTCGCCCAGACCATATTTAAAAGTTGCGCGTTTGGTCTTAATCCAACGCGGCATCAGCAGAACTTCTTCATGTTCCACGTTGACAATCTCGACAGGGCCGATCTCTGGAAAGTCGAAAATTTCAGGTTCGGAGAATGGCGCGGTGGTAAACCATTTTCCATTCTCCCAGATCACCGGCGGATTCAAACATTCTTCGATGGTGGTCCAGATCGAGAAGTTCGGGGCGAACTCATACCCGGCGATGGTGATATTCGCGCCATCGCGAATGCCAAGCTCTTCAATTTCATCGAAAAGATGATCGGATGCATAACGAGCGAACACATCTGCCATGCCTGGCTCGACACCGAAACCGACCAGCGCGAGCAGATTTTTCTTTTCCCAGTCTTTGGCTTTATCAAATTGATAATCACCCAATTTGACGCCTGTTTTATTGAACGGGTCGGTTGGATGCGGCTCAGACAGAGTCATGGCCATGTCCATATATTTCACGCCGACATTATAGGCGGCATCGAATATTTGTTTATTGAAGATCGGATCCACTGAATTCATGATCAGGTCCACTTTATATTTTTTGGCCAACGCTTCAATGCTTTCCTGTTTGCTGGCGTCAATAAACTCAACTGGAAATCGCTGGTTATCCCCCAATTTTTTTTGTACCTCCCCGGCACGCTTGATGTTGTAATCTGCAAGCACCATTTGCTCAAGCCATTTTCGAGGCTTTGCAATCGCGGCAATGGCTTCTCCCACCCCGCCTACTCCAACTAACAAGACTTTCATAATATATTTATTTCTCCATTTGTTTTATAACCCGCTTGTGCGAGTTAGATTGATTTTTTGATAGGAAAGCTGCTTGAGCACTGAGAATCTCCATCAGCAAGCTGATGGACTCCAGAGTCAATGCCGGGGCGTAGATCAGGCTTGTAGAAGCGAGCAGGTTAACCGTTACCCGCAGGGGGGTGAGCCAGAAGGAAGCGTTGGTTTACATTCTAAAAATAAATCTCTTTCATGATCTTCATATGCATGAAAGTTTCAGTCTCACGGATGCCATCCACTTTGGCAAGTTTTTCAGTAAGGAATTTGAGCATATCTTCATC
>JANODZ010000124.1:0-2961 GCA_031412935.1 Anaerolineales bacterium | reverse complement strand
CCCAATTCTTCAGGTGTGGGTCTTCTTGCGGCCATGGCATCAAAGGTCAGATCGCTGGGCGGATATCCATGCTTTGAATTGTAATCTTCAAACAACTTGGTGTAACCGGAGCCGACAGCGGATTCAAAATCCAGGCCAACTTCTACAGCCATCTTACGGATGCTGGATGTATCGGATCCTTCAATTTCGACAAAATTACCGTAAGGAAGTTCATCCAGCATGATATGGCAATCGTTTATTTCATAAATCGCGCGGAATTTTTCATAGATCATCATCTGAATATACCCCAGGGCTTTAATGATTTGTTGTGCGGTTTCGAGATTCCCCATTGTGGTTTCCAACTCTCTGCGCGAGAATACCCCGTCAACAATACTACTTGGCCCCTTATAGGTCAGGATCACATTGGTATCGTGTCTTAAGCGTAGTACTTGACCTGTGGTCCGCAAACTTCCATCGGGTAGATCATAGCGATAATTAATTTCTCTTATACGGGGTTGAATTAAGAGCGCCTTCAAATTAAGCAGGCGGGTTTCAATCTTTTTCAGATCACGGATATAAAACTTTACTTCGATTTCCTGTTCAGTCATGCCGTTAATGCACACTTAGCAATGTTTGTCTTTGCTCGACACTCTCGCCTGCTTTCACGCGGATGCGGCCCATAATGCCGTCGCGCGGGGCTTTGAGCTCGTTTTGCATCTTCATCGATTCGAGGATCAGCATGACCTGCCCTTTTTTAACTGCCAGACCTTCCTCAATCAAGACCGCGACGACAAGCCCGGGCATTGGAGCCTTAAGATGGAATTCGCCTCCTTCCATATCTCCCCCGCCCGCAGCCGCTTTCAAACGTTTCTCGCGTTCATCGTCAACTTTGGCCTGATATTGACGGCCGCGTAATTGTACATCCCATCCCTCCTCGCCTTGATAGACAAAAGATTCGTAGGACTTGCCATCAAGAATCAATGAATAAACAGGCTGGCCGCTTACTGATTTAAAATCAACCTCAAGCAAACGGTCGCCGATGCGAATATGGTGTTCGTCAACAACTTCGACCTCGAATTCTTTATTGTCAATGACCGTAATATATTTCATACTTTAACCTCAGCCGTCATTCGTCCTAGCGATGCATGCGCTCCCAGCGGCCGACCCATTTCCAGTTGCTGGTATCGCGTTCATTTCGGCGGACGATATTTGCGTTGTGTTCACTTTGTTGGTGGGCAACCAGCGTGGCAAGAATTGCAGCGATCTCAATATTCGAAGCGCGCGCTTCAACGGCATCCTCCATCGAGAAGCGTTCCTCGACAAAGCGTGTGTCAAATTGACCGCCCATGAAGCGGTGCGAATCCATCAGGGTTTGATGGAACGGAATATTGGTGCGTACCCCTACAATACGATATTCCTCCAGCGCGCGGCGCATGCGTAAGATGGCCTGTGCGCGTGTTTCGCCCCATACGATCAGTTTTGCGATCATTGGGTCATAATAAGGGGTGATCTCAAAGCCGGGGTAAACACCCGTATCCACCCGCACGCCGGGACCGGTGGGGATAAGAGATTGTGGGATTCGTCCTGTCGAAGGGTTGAAGTCATTGAATGGATCTTCGGCATTAATGCGGCACTCGATCGCGTGCCCATTAAACTTTATTTGATCCTGGGTGTAACTCAGCTGTCGGCCACGGGCAATGCGGATCTGCTCTGCTACAATATCCACGCCGGTGATCATTTCAGTTACGGGATGCTCCACTTGCAGGCGTGTGTTCATTTCAAGAAAGTAAAAATTGTGATCTTTATCAACCAGAAATTCGATCGTGCCCACATTGACATAATCCACGGCTTGCGCCGATTTTACAGCAATGCTTCCCATTTTTTCGCGCAGCGCGTTATCAAGAAAGGAAGAGGGTGATTCCTCCAGTAATTTTTGATGACGACGTTGAATGGAACATTCCCGCTCGCCGAGATGAATTACATTGCCGAATGAATCAGCCATGATCTGGAATTCAATATGGCGCGCGCCTTCAATCAATTTTTCAAGATAGACGTTTCCATCCCCAAAAGCGGATTCCGCTTCGCGTCTTGCGGAGATCAGCAGGCTCGGCATTTCCTCGATGGTATTGACCTCGCGCATACCTTTTCCGCCGCCGCCCGCGGTCGCTTTGATCAGTAATGGGAAACCGATCGTCGGAGCAATCCGCAGCAGATCATCATTGGTCATATTGCCAACATCTTCTGTACCTGGCACTACCGGCACACCGGCTTTAATAACGGTTGCGCGGGCTTTGCCTTTATCTCCCATGGCGGCAATGGATGAAGGTTTGGGACCAATAAACGTAATTCCATGTTCGGCACAATTCGAGGCAAAATCTTCGCGTTCGGCCAGGAAGCCATAACCGGGGTGGATGGCGTCGGCGAAAGATTTTTTGGCTACTTCAAAAATTTTATCAGCCCGCAAATATGAATCGCGCGATGGAGCCGGGCCGATAAAATAAGCTTCATCGGCATAGCGGACGTGAAGCGCGTTGCGGTCTGCTTCTGAAAAAACAGCAACCGTCCCAATTCCGAGTTCACGGCAGGCGCGGATGATCCGCACCGCGATCTCGCCCCGATTTGCGATAAGAACTTTTTTAAACATGAGCGATTTTGTGACTTTTGGGTTCATAATGGAATATTCCCGTGCTTCTTGGCCGGGTTTGCGTCACGTTTGTTACTCAACATTTCCAGGGCGTTGATCAGGCGCGGGCGTGTTTCTTTTGGTTCGATCACGTCGTCAATATACCCGCGTTGTGCTGCGACATAAGGATTGGCAAATTTTTCCTTATATTCAGCGACCAACTCGGCTTTCTTTTTCACGGGGTCTTTTGCAGCATCTAATTCCTTGCGGAAAATAATATTCACAGCGCCTTCAGGGCCCATGACCGCGATCTCTGCAGTCGGCCAGGCGAGGTTTACGTCACTGCGAATATGTTTGGA
>JANODZ010000123.1:0-6668 GCA_031412935.1 Anaerolineales bacterium | reverse complement strand
TGGCTGAATAATTACGGCGGGTCCGAACGGCTGCTCGTGGAAATTCTTGGCTTGTATCCGCAGGCGGAATTACACGCATTGATTCACAATAAAGAAAATCTCATCGGCACGCCGCTTGAAAATCAGAATGTCAAAACTTCATTCATGCAAAATATTCCGCGTATCGAACATCTTTACCGTGGACTTCTGCCCGTCATGCCGTTTGCCATCGAAAGCGTGGGCGTAAGCAAGTATGATGTCGTCCTTTCCATTTCTCACGCGGTGGCGCATGGAATAAAAACCCACAAAGATCAAATCCACATTTCATATGTTTGCACCCCGATGCGCTATGCGTGGCATTTGCAGGATGATTATTTACATCTGCATCATTTGGATAAGCCGATTATTGGCGCTGTCGCGCGCCTAACTTTGGGCTTGCTGCGCCGTTGGGATAGAGAATCCGCAGCGCGGGCCGATCACCTGCTCGCCATTTCAAACTGGACTGCGCAAAAAATAAAGCAGGCCTGGAATAGAGACTCACAGGTGATATACCCGCCAGTAGAAGTGACTCGATTTAGTCCTGCACAAGCACGCGCTGATTTCTATTTATATGTAGCGAGGCTCGTGCCATACAAAATGACCGCGGAAATTGTCCGCGCATTCAACGAGTTACGCCTGCCGTTGATCATCATCGGCGCTGGACCTGAAATGCCGCACCTAAGAAAACTGGCTAATGACAATATCAAATTATTAGGGTTTCAACCCGATAAAGTTGTGGCCGATTTGATGAACCGCGCCAAAGCTTTTGTGTACATGGCTGTGGAGGATTTTGGCATTGCCATGGTCGAAGCGCAGGCGGCTGGATGCCCCGTCATCGCCTACGGGAAAGGCGGCGCTGTTGAGATCGTGCTAAACGGGGAATCAGGCTTATTGTTTCAGGAGCAGTCATCGGGTAGTTTGATCGAGGCTGTTCTTCAATCTCAAAATATTAAATTAAATAACAAGGCCGCGTCTGCAAACGCGGCCCGCTTTTCATCCGAAAGATTTCGTGAAGAGTTTTCGGCTTACATGAGTTCAATTATTAAAACATCCCAATTCCGCGCGCGATCATCGGGGCAGCAAAAAGGATAAGCGCAATTCCCGTCAGTTCTAACCATAAAAATAGACGGATGCGTTTGTACTCATCTTCAGCGATCTCAGGAGAACGGTTTTCATTTAAGGCGGAATTCCACTTGATAAATCGCACCGTTGGATAGATCGACAACAAACCTACGATCGTAAACAAAGCCATCTTCGTCCAAAACAAGTAGTTGTGGAAATAAAAAGCCGAGCCTTTTTCAAAAAAGAAAACGCGCAACAAACCCACGACGATCACCAGGCCTGCGGAGATTCCATACCAAAGATCCACACGTTGAATACGGCGCGCCTCCACGACGGTCAAGCCTTTGTGATAGGCGGCAAATTCAAAGACCAGACATGCAGCCACGGAAAAGGCAAAAATATGATGAAGGGTCGCCATTAAGGAATTTATGATCACCATTTTTATCTCCTAATGTTTTAAGGGATGACTTTTATACCAAGCCACCGTTTCCTTGATCGCTTCTTTAATCGGCGTAGCTTTCATGCCGAATGTTTTTTCAAATTTACTGGAATCCACAATAAAGGGCTGATCGAATTCATACATCATTTCAATGGATTCTTTTGCCTCGGGGATAAACAATCCACCGATCGACATCATTAATTTTCCCATACTGCTCATCTTTGGCTCCACGCCTGCTTCTTTGGCGATCAACCGGATCATTTCACCTTGTGAAATTCCGGGCATATCATTCGGCACATGCCAGGCTAATCCATCAGCCTCAGTCCGCTCGCCTAAAATCACAAGCGCTTTTCCGAAATCAGGAATGTAGGTGTGGGTATGCGGAATGTCCAAACGTCCAACCATCTGTGCCGTTTTTCCATGGATCAGCGGATAGATGGCACGTTCACCCATCGAGGATGGCGATCCCCAAGGGCCGAAGAAGTCAGATCCACGCGCCGAGGTGACCCGAAGTTTTCCATCGCGGTGCGCTTCAAAAGCGGACCTGCTCAATTCACTGCGCGTTTTTCCTTTACGAGTATGGGCATTGTGCGGCATATCCTCAGTCATCGGCTTTCCATTTGACTCACCGTACATATATAGATTTTCAACCAAAACCAATTTGACATCCATACCCGTCAACCCATCAATAATGGATTTCTGCAGTGGAGGGAATTTCTCGGGCCATTGATTGTAATTCGGCTGTGAACATTGATACACAACTTTGGCACCGCGGGTCACTATTTTAACTTGAGTTGAGTCATAAAGATCTGACGCAATCACCTCCACCCCGGCAGGAACTTCATCCATCTTTCCCGAGCGATTCACCATGCGGACAGATTCTCCGCGCTTGATAAGCTCTTCAGCAACGGCGCGCCCGATCGCACCTGTACCTAAAACAACATGATTGATTGACATTATATTTTCTCCTTTATTATTTTGCCATCGCATTTTCGATGGTTCTATTTGCATCAAGTCTTTTTCGAGCTGTTTCCCGGCGACCCACAGCCTGCACATGCTCCAAGGCGGCCCCCAGACCAAAGCGCGGCATGTTGCCATATACACTTTCAAATTGACCGGAATTAACCGTATAGGTCTCATGCCAGATGCCCACACTTCCATCCGCGCCGATTGCCTGGTTGAATTTCTTCCACGGTCCTAAATGCGGATCGGATGGATTGCGAGCGAAATTTTCCAAATCTTCAAAAGTACGCCAGTATTGAATTGTGACTGGCCCTGTAAGATTCCAAAAAAATTCTGCGTGTAAAAATCCTTTTTCAGGATGAGTAAATAAAGTTTGAATCATCGGAGTCATTGCCGAAGCAACAGGAATCCATTTATTAAATCGCCAAAAATTGTTAATCCGCATCCCGATCAGGAATACGACAAAAGGCTCGGTTGAATGTGCAGTGTATCGGCCATTAAAGATCTTCGTCATGCTTTACTCCTTGATAAATTGATTTGCGATTGAATCGAGTTCGTACAGATACAGGTCATTACCGCTGGG
This sequence comes from Anaerolineales bacterium, assembly GCA_031412935.1. Classification (GTDB taxonomy): domain Bacteria; phylum Chloroflexota; class Anaerolineae; order Anaerolineales; family Villigracilaceae; genus Villigracilis. Next base: position 3,603 of record JANODZ010000123.1, on the reverse strand, counting down.
ACCAAACGGGGGCAGGCTGCCTGCGATCTCAAGCGAGACGATTCCATGCACTCGCGACCAGATGATCATGGCAACAGAAAGTGACAAAAGATCCACATCCCCGCCGTGGGTTTTCCATATTTCAAAACTTTCCTTATATTCTGCCCTTACTTTAGGAAAGGCATCCACATTTAATTTTCCAGCCTGGCGTAATTGCTCCACAACACTGACTAAAGCGCTTAAGGATCGTGCCGCTGACGGCAATACTTCCATCAACGGAGCTTCGTATCCTGGGATGGGAGTTCCGAAAATGAGTTGATATCGTTGTGGATAAGTATTTGCCCAATTTCGATATGCCAATCCTACTGCGCGCATTCGCTTCGAAATCCCATTTTGCGGTAGCGCGTCGCGCGCTTCGATTTGGGAATCACCAAGGGATGTATACGCATCGATGATGAGTGCCGTCACCAGATCATCACGGCTGGGAAAATAGTTATAAATGGCGGGCGCAGTAATCTTCAACTCGCGCGCTATTGCACGCAGCGACAAGGCGGAAGCGCCAAATTCAGCGATCTGTTTCCAGGCTGCTTCCTTGATGACTTCCTTTAAATTTGGTGTCTGTTTTTTGAGTGTCGGTCTGACCATGCTTGCTCCTTTTTTACTATACGCTGTATATATACACTGTATAGTAAATTTTGTCAAGGGATATATTACTTCTCAACTCATTTTATTCACGATACACGAATCAAGTGTGGAGCGGCATTTTCCTAAATAGGAAAATTTCGTAAGGAGACTAATTATTTGCGGCAATGGTAGAAGGCACGGATCCAGATCCCCTGGCTTCACAAAGAGATTGGCATTATTCAAAGGCATTTTTTTGAACTTTTCTAGCGAAAATTGACCAAATGCTTTATGAATTTAACGAGTTTTTCAACTTTTTTGCATTTTTTTATATATGCCTAATAATTTGGTACTTTCTTTGCTACCAAAATACTGATTAACTGACGTTACGCAATTTTCCTCTTTTTATGTCTCCCTGAGCGCTAGCGACACATGCACCGCGCTGCCGCGAAGCGTGCAGTGCAGGTGAGGGTCTCTCAGATAGTCGGAGAGGTTCTCACCGGCACCTTCGGCATCGCTCCGCGAATTCGACATTGCTTTGCGATGCGAAGCAATGCAAAGAGCCGATGTGGCGTGCGACGCAAGTGTCGCTCCGCTCAGAACGACACCGCGTAAGGTGAATTAATATTATTTAATAGGTATCAAAAAAGGCGCAGCTGTTTATGTGCGCCTTTTTTGATTACTTCAATGCTTCTTTCGCGGCATTGATCACTTCATCATAATCTGGTTCTTCACCAAGTGTCGCCAGATAATTGACATAGGTTAATTTGCCATCGCGCCCAACAATAAAAACGGATCGGCGCAGGTAGCGTCGTTCTTTGATCACCAGGCCATATTTCAAGCCAAAGTCCGTATCCAACACATCAGACACGACTTTCACCTTGTCCACGCCTGCGGCTCCGCACCAACGCTTTTGCGCCATGGGAAAGTCAGTGCTGATGGTATAAATAACGATATCATCACCGAGCCTGGCTGCTTCCACGTTAAAACGGCGGGTTTCACGGTCACAAACATCTGTGTCCAATGAAGGCACCGCTGAAATGATAATCACTTTTCCCTTCGATTCTTGTAATGGATTCACCGGCGTCCAGCCCGGCACAACGGATGTAAATTCCGGGGCAGGCTGCCCCACCTTCACTTCATCTCCCAATAGGGTTGCGAATTTTTCGCCAATTTTAAAAACATCAGTGCGAACGGTTGTCATTTGATCTTCTCCATAAAATAAACCAACAAATAGATTGTCAAAGAGGCTAAACTCTTACTTTTGAGTACCAGATTTTACTACATTACTAAGTGGTGAGCTCAACGGCTAATGGCCACCAAATACTTTCACGATGGTGTGTTCAACTCAAACAAAACATATTGCACAGCGCCATTAAATTGAGAAATAGAATTGTCCTTTGTGCTACTGGAACCGCGCTGTACGTAGCTTGGGCCGTTGGCGTGGCTTTGCTCAGGTTACTCGCCTGGGCGGTCACGCGCTCCTAGCGCTGCTGTTCCTTCAATGGTCGTTGAAATTGAAACGCCGAAGAAAGAGAGCAAGAAGAAGTAGATGGATTTGTGAGTATGAAAAGGGAGTGGGGTCCTATATTTGGATTCTGCTTCTTTTTTTGCTTTAATTTGGGAAGAAGAGTGAGAGAGTGAGAAAAGGTATAATTTGAAATATGCTTCCTTATCGGCTTTATCTTAACCGCGCTGCTCATTGGGCTTTTAAGTTTGGGTATGGCATCCTTGATCAAGGTTTTTACTCCGGCGCAAATTTTTTATTAAGTATCCTGCTTGCCCGTTGGATCTCGGTGGAAGCGTTTGGTGCGTTTTCGGCAGTTTATTCAATATTTTTATTAGTGGCTACTTTGCAAGTTGCTTTGATTGCTGAACCTATGTCCATATTTGGCGCAGATAAATATAGTGATAATGTTGTAGGTTATTTAAACTATTTGTTACGAATACAATGGATTGGTTCATGTGCTTTGACATTCGTATTTGTTAATGTTGCGCATTTATTTATTCAAGATCGCTTGTTTAAAGAAAATCTGATAGACATGGCTTTGGTCATGCCTTTTATACTTTTTTATTGGTATTTGAGACGCGCTCTTTATCTGAAAGCACAATCAAAACGGGCAATGATCTCCAGCTTTGCCTATTTATTCTCTTTAATTTTGCAAATCTTATGCTTACAAACGAATAATCACCTATCATTTTTAACAGCTTAAGTTGCCATGGCAACTAGCAGTTTGTTCGCTTCCCTTTTTACCTTGAAAATATTAGGCATAAAATTTTTAGGGTATAGTAGTTTGAAGGCTAACTTAAAACCCGAGCTCATTCATGCTGAACTTTGGAGCATTGGTAAATGGCTGATGTTTGCTTATTTTGCAAACTGGCTTACAGTTATATCTTATCCGTTGCTTATTAAGATATATATTAATGCTGAGTATGCAGGCGCGTTTCGTTCGGTTCAAAATTTATTTTTGCCATTTCAACAATTTCTTGCAGCAATCACACTTTTTGTTTTACCTTGGCTTGCAGCGCAAAGGGCGGATAAAGACGATGTACAGTTGTTTACAGCTACGCGTCGTATTGCATGGGTGGCGGGCTTTGCAGCTTTATTTTATTGTATTGGTATAATAGTTTTTCGAAATGTGATAATACGTTTTCTGTATGCCAATGAGGTTTACTCTTCTTTCTCGGGCTTGACACCCTATTTGGCATTTGCGACTATGATCGGCGCTGTGCACATAGTACTTGGTTTAGCTTTAAGGGTTGTGCGTCAAACAAATATAATTTTATGGTCAAAAGGGATTGCTGCTCTTTTTTTTCTGTTTTTTGCCGCACCGACAATTGGGCGGTTTCAAACTGAAGGTGTTCTTTTTTTATTGATAGCGACTGCTTTGATTGAGGCATTCATCCTGGTATTTTTTTATTTTCGAATTGAGCGATCTATTAAGTTACAGGAAAGTCTTAAGGAGGCAGTCTTATGAAGCCTGGTAATCAATATAAGCCCTG
>JANODZ010000122.1:0-2514 GCA_031412935.1 Anaerolineales bacterium | reverse complement strand
GCTCGATTCGACGGCGGGGCCGTCGGCGACGCAACGCTGGATCGTATTGCGTTGAGATGGAACGACTCCAGTCAAGGCTGGATCGTGGTTGTCATCCTGACGCGAGTTGGAAGGCATTTGAAAAAGTTGTTGCATTAAATGATGAAGACCGATTTTATGCGGAAGAAGCCATTCAACATTATTTACCGCGTCCATTATATGTGTTGACGACAATTGTCAATCGTCTCGATAGTTTGAATCTCTCCGCAGAACGAAAGCGCGCCTTAACCGCATTGATCCTGATAGCATGCGACGCCGGCAATACCTTGTGGGCGCACCCGGCAGAACGCCCGCGCCCAAAACAGTTAAGTACGCCGAACTCCTTCCGCGAACACAATGTTTGGATGGAACTTGAGCGTGGATTAAACCTATGGACAGAGACAGGTTCAACGGTCCCCTGTGAAGGGTGGCCTGCGAAAATCCCCGAAAGCGGCGGCATCTGCATCTATGAGGGCCGATTAAAAGACCTCGCCCATGTTGTCAAAAAAGAAATACCGATTACTGCCGTAATCGGCTCGGTACCGCGCCCCAATCAAGCGTTTTGGACATTCTCCGCTTTGTGGGCAGGCTGGCTGTGGGGCAAGGAAGCGGTGGAGCCGTATAAAGTGGCGTTGCGGCGCAGGCGATATGATTGGGCGTGGAATGCAACGGCGCTGCATTCCGCATTCGATCATTTGAACGATCTACTTCCAGATGGCGTTCCATTTTTTGGCTTACTGCCTGAGCCTGAACCCGCATTTCTCACTTCGGTTTTTAGCGCCGCGAGCGCATCTTCTTTTTCCCTGCAAAGCGTTGCGTTACGAACCGAGCATGATCCAGTCCAGGTGGTTTGGAAGAGTGAGCAAAAACAAAAAACGCGCAACATGGATGTAGATATTTTGCAGACTGCAATTGAGGGATTTCTCGCAACGCGCGGCGAACCTGCCAGTTATTTACACATCCACACAGCCGGGCTGATCGCATTAGCCGAAGCATACGCGCTTAAACAACCTGAAGTTGAATTCGACGAGGTGCTGCGAAAGACATCTGCCTTATTTGAATCTGCATTGAAAGGCAATAAAAAATTCATCCATTATTCAACAGGCGAAAGTGTGGAAACAGGGTTGTGGGGATTGGGTCCTTCGACTTCGCCGCCCCTGCGCGGGGAGGAAGGAAATGAATCTTATTCGGATCGCGTTGAGATCGCAATTGTTAAGTTCCTGCAAAAAAATCAAAGAGCCATTTATCTTGAAATTGAAAATGATCTCTACCCGCTCTTTCCAGGGTTAATGACCCCCTCCAAAGGCTTGATCTATGCCATGCTAAATTCATACGCAAAAAGAGAAGATGGTCATTGGAAATTACGCGCAGAAGACGTTTCATCAGTGCGGCGGGACGAGTTGAATAATATTTCCAGATTGATCGAAACCATCGGCAAAAGATTGGAGTACAAAACGCACAAGGAAGACAAGCTCTTAATATGGGAGGACGCGCAGAGCGGCAAGCCCGTGCGCTCATTTTATATACTGGCTTCTGCATTGATCGGACGCGCATTGGAAGCAGCCGCTGCAGATACGATCATCGTCATCCCCGGCGGGCGCGCCGCCCTGGCCGCGTACAAACAACAACGCGACCCTGCGCTCGGCGCGCATTTGAAAAATATTCCGATGGTGAAATACCGTTTATTGCGCACCCTGCTTGAGGTCCCAATATTGACACGCCAAACATTTGAAGAACAAATCGCCAGCGACCCCGTTGAAAAATCCAGCGGGCAGATGATGATGTTTTAATCCGCATCCCAACAAATGAAACATGAATAAAAAAATAATCCCCAGCCTGCTCATTACCTGCCTGCTCACATCCTGCATTTCCATCGCAGTTGATCCGGCATCATTGACTCCCATTCAACCAGATTTTGTAACCGCGGCCTTAATACCAACCATAGCGGGATTTGTGCCAGCCACATTGACTCCCTCACCCGTGCCGACTATTCCGCCAACACTAGCCCTCACTGAACCTGTCAAATGCAAAGACAGCGCAGTTTTATTGCGCGATGTAACCATACCAGACGACACACAAATGAAGGCGGGCGAAAAATTTACAAAGACATGGGAATTTCAAAACAATGGAACCTGCCCATGGATTAATTACACTTTGAAATTTGCCTCGGGTGATCAGATGAACGCGCCGCTTTCTGCGCCGATACCTGATACAGCACCGAAGGAAAAGGCTCAAGTCTCTGTGGAGTTAACCGCGCCGGCAGCCGATGGAAAATACGCCGGATATTTCACATTAAATAATTCAGGCGATAAGATTGTCACGATCGGGCTTGAAAAAACATTCTATGTGAAGATCGTCATTGGAATCGTAATTGCCCAGGCAACAAGTGCGGGCTTCAGTACCACACCTTTTGTGCCCGCCGGCGGCAATAGCAATTGCGCCTATTCCCAAAACAGCGGATATGTAAATGAGCTTTTCTCCCGGATCAACGAGGCA